>JBOHTE010000655.1:0-34181 GCA_050733555.1 Gemmatimonadaceae bacterium
GTCATCGTCATTCCACTCACGGGGTTTCTCGGCGATCTGTTCGGACGCAAGCGGTACTTCGTGGGCTCGATCGTCGTGTTCACCGCCTCGAGCTTCCTCTGCGGCGCGTCGCACTCGCTGGCAATGCTCATCCTCTGGCGCGTCGTGCAGGGTGTGGGCGGCGGCGCGCTCATGACGGTGTCGCAGGCGGTGCTGTTCGAGTCATTTCCCACCGAGGAAGCCGGCATGGCCATGGCGCTCTTCGGGCTGGGCGTGATGGTGGGACCGACCATTGGCCCGACGCTCGGCGGCTGGCTCACGGACAACTATGGCTGGCCATGGATCTTCTTCATCAACGTCCCCATTGGCATCGTCGCGGCGATCATGATCGCGGGATACGTGAAGGATCCCGCTCACCAGAAGCGTCCCCACAGCATTGACTACATGGGCATCGCGCTGCTCATCGCCAGCGTCAGCGCCGTGCAGTATGTGCTCGAGCATGGCGAGCGCGATGACTGGTTCGCGTCGGGCTTCATCACCACGCTGGTGGTGATCGGCGTGGTGGGCGGGGCGCTGCTCATCTGGCGCGAGCTCACCACGGAGCACCCGGCCATCGATGTGCGCGTGCTGCGCCACCGGCAGATGTGGGTCGGCACGGTGCTGGGCGTCGTGATGGGAATTGGCCTCTATGCAATGTCGTTCACATTGCCGGTATTTCTGCAGAGCAACCTGGGCATGACGGCCGAGCAGACCGGCATCGTGCTGCTGCCGGGCGCCATTGCGACGGCCCTGGCCATGCTGGTGGCCGGGCGGCTCAGCAACCGCGTGGACGCACGGCTGCTGATTACCGTGGGCGTACTGATCTTCGCCACGGCGGCCTGGCAGCTCTCGCGCATGACCGGCCAGAGCGGCGCCTCGGATTTCTTCTGGCCGCTCATCAATCGCGGCGTTGGTCTCGGTCTGATGTTCGTGCCACTCACCACGCTCACCCTGGCGGACCTGGACCCGCGCGAGCTGGCGCAGGGTACCGGCCTCTACAACTTCTTCCGGCAGCTTGGTGGCTCGTTCGGGATCGCGGGGATTTCCACGCTGCTCATCCGCTTCACGGCGGAGAACCGCGCCAATCTCGTTGCGCACGTGACGGCATCGGACCCGGCCACCGTGTCGCGCCTGCAGATGCTCGCGCACGGCATGATGGCCAGAGGGGCAGATGTCTGGCACGCGCAGCGACAGGCCCTGGCGGTCGTGGACCGGCAGCTCATGGGGCAGGCGAGTGTCATTGCGTACAGCCGCGTGTACGTCCTGAGCGCGCTCATCATTCTGCTGTTGATTCCGCTTCTGCTGCTGGTGCGCAAGACGCAGAGCGCCGGGGGGGCGCACACGATGCTGGAATGACTGCCGTGACTCAGGTCACATCTTAATTGGTCAACGGCCCGCTTCTTGCCAAACACAACACCTGCTTGACCGGGTCACGTGTCTCGGGGGAGTACACGAGATTTGGAATGGGTGGATGCGGGGACCGTTCATGCAGGCATCGCCTGAATGAGTGGGGGACGAAGGGGCCAGAACATCGGCCCCTTCGTTCTTGTTTCCAAGCAGTCGCGCCCCGTGATTTTTGCGACGCGATCAGATGAGCGCGTGCAGCGCCGGGCTGTTCTCCTCCTCGCCGTCCCGGCGTCCCAGGAACTCGCCAATGGGCGCGAGTGACTCGATATGATCGCACAGGATCTTCAGCGTGGCGAGCAACGGCACCGCGACGAATGCGCCGAGGATTCCCCAGATGGAATACCAGAACGCGATCCCCACGAAAATGGCAACGGGGTTGAGTGTCTGGCGACGCCCGTGGGCCAATGGTGACACGATGTTCGCCTGGATCAGGTTGAGGACCAGGAATGCGCCGGGGAGCGCGAGCGCATGCCCCAGCCCCTTGAACGTGGTGAGCCCAACGAGCAGCAGCACGATGATCATGACGCCTGCTCCCACATATGGCATGTACTCGAGCATCGCGGCCAGCACGCCCCAGAGCAGCGGCGTCGGTGCGCCGAGCAGCCACAAAATGCCGGCCAGCACGGCGCCCTCGCACAGGTTGATGATCGTGATCGTCACCAGATAGGCGGAGACGCTCGACTCGACGCCGCGCGCGATCGCGACTGCTTTCTTCTTGTCTCTCAGGTGGGGTAGCATCTTGACCAGTTTCTCGAGAAAGAGATCGCCGGCCGCCAGCAGGAAGTAGAGCAGGATCGTGACCTCGAGCACGGCCGTGATGCCGCTCGCCGTGGATCCGAACGCGCGTGAGATGAAGCTCGGACCGCGGAGGACGACTTCCTGCGTCTTCGTCTCATTCATGTCTGTGGCGTGTTCCATCTGCTGGGCCGTCCGGGTCATCCGCTGCATGGACTTGCGAACGGATGCGAGCTTTAGCGAGGCGTCCTTGAGTGTCTCGGGAGCGTTGGCGATCCAGTCGTGTGCCGGGCCGGAGACCGCGTAGCCCGCCACTCCAAGCGACGCGAGCAGCAGGATCATGACGATCGCCGCGCCGAGCGGCGGCGTGATGTGGGCGCGCGTGAGCGATCGGATGACGGGGCCCAGGAGAGATTTGAGGAGGACCGCGAGCGTTAAGGGAAGGAGCAGCGTGCGCCCGAAGTAGAGCGTGTAGGCGATGGCCAGCACGACGAGTATGGTAATGCCGACCGACTGTGTCGACCGGCTCTCCAGTACGTCCTGGGCATGTTGGATATCGGGCGGAGGCGGCTCGTCGGTCCCGGGTGCTCCCGGCGGCAACTGGCCGACGCCCGTACTGCCTTCCTGTTTGGTGCTGTTTTCGTCAGGTGACATGAGCGATCCGGTATGACTTTCGCTTCGTGGACTCCGTGAAGACACGCGTAGGGAGCCTTCACCCTGTCACATGAGCAAGAGGAGCGCCATGCCAACCACGGCAGCGACCGCACACTCAGCCCCGTCCCATCAGGTGCCGATCTTCCGACGGTTCGCGCAGACCACTGCCAAGGGGGTGGGATCATCCGCCGCATTCATCACAGCCGTGATCGTAGTTGTAGCCTGGGCGGCGATGGGGCCGATGTTCCGGTATTCCGATACCTGGCAGTTGGTGATCAACACGGGCACTACCATCATCACGTTTCTCGTCGTGTTCCTCATTCAGAACACGCAGAACCGGGAAGGACAGGCGCTGCAGCTCAAGCTGGATGAGTTGCTGCGCTCGGTGACGACGGCGCGCACGGGGCTGGTGGGCCTCGAGGATCTGTCCGACGAGGAGCTCGCACATCTGCAGGAGCAGTTCCTGCGCCTGCGTAATATGCACGAACACCAGGAGAAAGAACGCAAGGGCGCGAACCACGATTAACGAATCATCAGTATCGGCGCCGCGCGGCATGCGTGTGGGCGCACGTGCGGAATGGGCTCTGCGTGGGACGATGGGCATGATACCTGCCCATTCAGGATGCGGGAGTCTCGTGCGTCCGCGGTGTGCACGGCACGCCGGTCCGGGCGCGTCCTGAATCGCAGGAGGACTATCATGAATCGCATCGCACTGCACACGGGTACGGTTGCCGCGGCCATGGCGGGCGCCATGGCGCTCGTCGCGTGCAACTCGAATCCGCGAACGACGCGCGCCGCGGATACAACGGCATCGGCCGCGTCGGGATACGCCACGCCGGCCAATACGACGTCATCGGCAGGAGCCCTTGCGGGAACCAATGGGCCGGATACCACGACACAGAACGGCTCGCACACGGACTGGACGCCCACGGACATCCTCGCGTACCTGAGCGCGGCCACGAGTGGTGAGGCGACCACGGCGAAACTGGCCGAAAGCCGGGCGACGGATCCGAGCGTGAAGGCGTTCGCGCACAAGGTGGCCACGCAGCAGAATGCCTTGCAGCACAAGACGCGGCAGTTGGCGTCGCAGCTCAAGCTCAACGTCGCCAGCGCCACGAACTCCGACATCCAGGATCGCGCCCAGAACGCGAAAAACCGGATGAACGACCTGCGAACCGCCAAGGCGGGGAAGGATTGGGATCAGAATTTCATCAACGACCAGATCGATGCGCATCAGGATCTGATCAGCAAGATGGATGATTTCAACAAGGCGGCGATGGACGGCTCGCTGCAGGCCGCGCTGCAGCAGGTCGCCACACAGCAGCAGGCGCAGCTGCAGGCCGCGCAGGATCTCAAGAACAAGCTGGGATCCTGAGCCCATGGGACTCTCGGAGGCTGGAGAAGCAGCCACGCGGACGCCGCTGGACGAGCGCCCTGGGAGGAAGGTCGTCGCCGTGGGTGAGCATCTCTATGTCGCCAACTGCGCGGATCTCGAACGACGCGTGCTCGATGAGCTCGCTACGGGCGAGCGCTATGTGGAGCTGGATTTCAGCGGTACGACGCTGGTGGACACGGCGGCCCTCGGCACGCTGGTCATGCTGAACCGGACCGCACGCTCCATTGGCGGAATCATGAAACTCACGAACCTCAACGCCGGTGTTCGACAGCTCCTGAGAACCACGAAACTGGATGCGATGTTCGACCTGGTGGAAGCAGCGAACGAGGCGTAGGGCGCGAGGGCCGGCGGGTGATGCGGCCCTCGTACCGTATGCCGCTCAGTCGCCGGTGCGCGCGCCGCGCCCGGCGCGCCCGCTCCGGGCGTGCTTTCGCTCGTCCGGTACGACGCCAAGAGCGGTAGCCAGATCAATCTGATGATCCTGCTCCTGGCGCACGATCCCGCGCAGCGTCTCGGCGAGCGCCACCTCGCCCAGCGCTTCGGCCTGGCGTATGCGCTCCCGATAATTGCGAATCGTTTCGTCTTCGGCCTCCAGGTCGAGGCGCAGCATGTCCTCGTTCTTCTCGGAAACCTGAACCGGTTTGGGCTCATGCACCGGATAGGCACCCAGGTAGTCGAGCTGTCGCGCGACCGCCAGCGCATGATCGAGTTCCTGATGGGCATGCAGGGCCAGTTGCTCGGCGATGTTCATGTACCGGGCCGTGTCGAGTACCTGGCTGAAGATCACGTACTGGATGATGGCCTTGTACTCGCGCGCCAGATCCTCCTGCAGCCCCTTGATCAGCGCATCCAAGTCGGCTGGGGTGCTCCGGTCCACGGCGGGTGCGCGTCTGGTGTTTGCCATCATGCCTCCAGTCTCAGGGTAGTCGCGCCGCACGCCACTACCAGGTGCGCGCACGTGCACGCATCGGTCTGCGCACACTGTCGCCCAGCCATGCAACAGTGAGGCCGTCACTCGACCTGCTCAGCCCAGGCGGGCATGACCCATGCGTTGACGGTCTCTGCGTGCGGCAGTCGATACCGTGCACGCCATCTGATTCGAGTGAATTCAAGCGGAGGCGCCCATGTTCGTCACGATCGCGGTCATCCTGTTCATCCTCTGGCTGCTCGGCTTCGTGGTCTTTCACGTTACCACCGGTCTCATTCACATCCTGCTGATCCTCGCCATCATCGCGATCATCTGGCATTTCGTGGCGGGCCGGCGCACGACAGTGTAGCCGGGCCGCACATGCCGTGCGAACCGGATCGACCTCCGGACGCGGCAGACAACAGAGAGGAGGAAGCATGATGTATCGCGGACTGATGCTCACTGCGGCGGCGGCCGTGTCACTGTCGGCGTGCGGGCTCTTGCACCACAGTGCGCCGGCAGTGCAGTTGAGTCAGGGGGACGTCGCGCTGCATTCGACGTGGCATGCGACGCTCAGCTCGCCCTCGGATCTGACGGGGGCCATGCAGGTCAGCGGCCGGGCATCGATGGCGCCGGGGTCCAATCACGATCAGACGATTGTGTCGCTCACGCTGAGCAACGCAACGCCGGGCGGCGTGCATCCCTGGGAAATCCATCACGGCCAGTGCGCGACCGATGCGGGCATCATCGGACAGGCAAACGCCTACGCGCCGATCAAGATTGAGAATGACGGCACCGGCTCGGCGTCGGCCACGCTGCCGTTGGTCACGCCGGATTCCGGCAGCTACTTCATCGCCGTGCGCGCGTCCACGGCGAATCCGGGCCTCGTGGTGGCCTGCGGGAATTTTGCTCCGCCCACGCGGTGACGTGCACGCGCGGGTTGGATCGTGAATGCGATGACACTGGTGCGAATGTTGCTTGATGGGCGCGAAAGTGAATCTCGTTACCCCTCTTCCGGAGGACGCGGATGTACATCATCTGGTGGATCATCGTCGGCCTGATCGCGGGCTGGGCCACTGGCAAGATCATGCGCGGCACGGGCTACGGCGTGGTCATGGACATCGTGGTCGGCATCATTGGTGCGTTGATCGGTGGCTTCATCATGCGCGCGCTCGGATTTGCCAGCCGCGGAGGGCTCATCTACACGATTCTGATCGCCATTGTCGGCGCGATCATTCTCACGTGGATCGTGCGTCTGGTCACCGGCACCCGAACGCGCGAAGCGACCCGGCTCTGACGGTTCCGGGTGCAGCGTGAGTAACGAATGGAGGGGACACGGCTCGCGGTGTCCCCTCCGTTGTCGTGTGGCCCATCGGGACCGAGCCGGATGTGCTCAGCCGGATGTCACCGCGGTCCGTGCCCAGGGGATGATGTCCAGACGCGCGAAAGGAATCGGCTGGCCGGTTCGTTCGTCCCGGCCGTACGCGTCGGGGTTGTTGTACAGGCGGTCGAGCGCCGCATCGATGTCCGCGAGTTCGGCCGTTGCCCGTTCGGCGTTGATGAGATCGAGCTCCTGAAACTGGGACTCGGTGCCGCGATCTACTCGCGTTGGGGCGATATCGCCTGCGGCTTCGCTCGGTGTCTCGTCCTCGGTCGCCAGCTCCTGGCGCTCCAGCAGGGCGGCGACCCGTGCACGTTCTTCGAGGAGCCGCTGCTCGAGATGCTGGAGCTGCTGTCTTGTGAGTGTCATGGCGGAATACAGTCGTGCGCTTAGCGCGGTTTCATGTAGGGGTGGACGTATCGTCACGCGTCTGCAAAAGTCGGCCCGGGAAGGCTCCGGTCGCGCAGGAACGCGTGCGCGCCGAGGCGCGCGAGACCCGGCGCCAACGCCCGCGCCCGCAGGGCATGTCGGGCACGCTATCTGCACTTCTTCAACAACGTATACCGGCTCATGCCGTCGAACACGACACCGGCCGGTGCGCACCCAACAGAGCGGGAAAGAGCGTGCAGTCGGCGAGTGCCGATAGATAGTGGGATGGATTCAACGTGCATGACGGATGTCATGCAGCTCAGGAGGAACATCATGCGAAGTCATCTCGCCTGTTTCGGGGCGATGCTGCTTGTACCAGCATTCATGCTTGCCCAGCAACCTCCCCCGACGCCACAGGACACGACGCCGCAACGTGCGACGTCGAGCGATACGACAAGCGACTCGCTGCAGGTCCAGCGCAGCGAAGGCCGCCTGGCCAGGCCCAGTCGGCGGCATGGCGCCCGCAACATGGGGCTCACCTCCGATCAGGTGATCCAGCTCCAGCAGGCGCTCACGCAGAACAGCTGTGATCCCGGGTCGGCTGACGGCGTCATGGGATCCAGGACACGTCAGGCCATCCGGTGCATTCGCCAGAAGGACAACATCACCGCGCCGGGACTGAACCCGGTGCTAGCGGCGCTGAATCTCGATTTCACCGTGCCGGGCAGTGGGCAGTCGGGCGGAAATGCGCAGCCGGCGCAGCCGGACACGAGCACGTATCAGCAGCCGGATACGACCACACCGCCGGATACCGCAATGCACCGCGATACGAGTGTCGTGCCGGATACCAGCACGACATATCGCGACACGAGCATGCAGCGCGATACGACCATGCGGCCCCTGCGTCCGGACACCAACCAGACAACTCCGGATACGAGCATGCGGCGCGATTCGAGCCGCATTCATCCCGACACGAGCATGATGCGTCCGGATACGAGCATGCACAGTGACAGCATCAGGCCCCGGCCTGATACGAGTCACACACACCGGCCCTGATGGACCGCGGGCCGGCATCGTGAGGCTGGAGCGTCGCTGAGCACGTGCACGACAGGCGACTCCGGCAGAAGAATCCCGGTCGCAGCAACTCTGCGGCCGGGATTCTTCACATCTGTTCGGAGTGCGCGGCCGGTGGCGGTACGCACCGGCCGCAGGTCTTCAACGCTGCCGGCGCTCGGTCCGGCGGCGCAATTCGTCCGTGGGTTCTCCAATCGCCGCATCCTCGCCAACGCTTCGGGCGCGAGACGTGCGCAGTTCCGATTCGCTCGTCGACGTGCGCGTGCGCCGTGTCGAACCGCTTGCCACATCACGCGCGAGCGGCTGTGCTCCGGCCTCGACGTTCACGCTGTGCTCCGCCAGATCGGTCAGCAGTTTGTCGGCCTGCCGCTCCTCGTTGAGCGTCTGCTGCAGCAGTTGCGCCTGCGCGTCCTGGCCCAGCAGCTGCGCATAGGTGCGCACGGTTCCGTAGGCCGCCATTTCGTAGTGCTCCACCTTTTGCGCCTTCGCGATGATTCCGGCATCGAGGACTTCTGGTGACGGATCCTTCTTGATGAACTTGTTGGTCTCATCCACCAGGCCGTCGAGTCCGATGGACTTCTTGCCATCGGGCTTCTCGTTGAGCTGCTCGAAGATGCGATTGAGGCGCGTCACATGTCCTTCGGTCTGCCGCTGGTGCGTGGCGAGGGCGTTCTTCAGGTCTGCATTCGATGCGGAGTCGATCAGTTTGGGTAGCGCATCGAGGATTTGCTGCTCGGCGCTGTAGAGATTTCCCAGCTCCGCGACGTAGAGCTGTTGCAATGTTTGGAGTTCCATGATTCCTCTCCTTCCTTTTGTGGGGCGCGGCGCTGGCGTTGGCCTCCTGGTGCGCCGCGTACGTGGAAGGGTGGGCAGCAACATTGAGGCCCCAGAGCGTCTGAAGGGCATGCCAGTGGACGCTGCGCGTGGAGATCAGTCGAGCCGGCGCGCGTCGACGATCAGATGCGATGACTGGTGTGCGTCCCATGGAGTACGCGCATAACTGCCCCAGCGGGCCGCAACGCGCAATCCGTTGCGGGCGAGACGCATTCTGAGTTCCGCCATGCTCCATGCGCGAGCCTGAAAGGTGGCGGAGGCCGCAACCACATCGTCCAGCGTGTATTCGTAGCGCGCCCGGCAGAGGCCCAGGCGTCCCAGACTGCGCCAGCGCTCGGTAACGCGCATCATGCGGCCAGCGAACGTACCCGCGTCGCGAGCGATGTGATGACCGTGCCGGGATGCCATGCGCCGCCGGATCCGAGGAGAAAACCAGAGCGCATCCAGGATCAGCACGCCGTCGGGCTGCAGCGTCCGGGCGGCCGCACGCAGCGCCATCTCGCGATCACGGCCGCTCGTCAGATGGCTGAACGGATCATCGGCCGCCACCACCAGATCGAACGCACGTCCGAAGGGAAGTTCACGCATGTCGCCACGGATGAAGCAGATGTTCTCGCGGCCGGCGAGTGTCTGGCGCGCGATGCGCAGCATCTCGCGCGACAGATCGAGTGCCACGACGCGCGATGGCGACGCCGCGAGTGGCTCGGTGATGCGCCCCGCTCCCGCGCCCAGCTCGAGAATCCGCGCCGGCGCGCGCTCGCGCGCGATGGCGCGCCAGAAATCCACATCACCGCGCGTGGCGAGCTCCTGCGAGTAGAACGGGGCGATGGCGTGATAGTAGCGCTCCACGCCGCTGCGCCCGCGGCCACGGATATTCCGGGCGGTCCGGTCACGCGCTGGCGGCGACGACACGGCGGTAGAGCGCTTCGTGAGCCACGATCGTGGTCGCCATGCTGAATCGGTCTGCTACCCAGGCGCGACAGGCGGCCCGATCGAGCCGCGCCGCCACGGGAATCGCCCGGGCGAACGCGATCTCGTCGTCGGGCGGGACGAGCACGCCAGTTCGCCCGTCCGCAATGACGTCGTGCAGGCCGCCGCGATCAAACGCAATGGCGGGGCAGCCCGCTGCCTGCGCCTCCACTGCGGCAAGTCCGAAGGGTTCCTCCCATCGGGACGGCACGAGCGTGGCGGTGGCAGTCGCCATGAGACGGTGCACGACGTGTCGAGGACGCGCCCCGATCCAGGTCACGGGCGCATCGAGTGGCTCCTCCTCGCGCCACTCCGGTCTGCAGCGTGCGTAGGGCAGCACGTGTTCCTCGGTGTACGCCGCATCGTATGCCTCGCCCACGAGCAGCAACGGATATCCGGAGCCATGCGCCGCGCCAATCGCCACTGCTGCGCCCTTTTCCGGCGCAAGTCGTCCCGCGAAGAGCAGGTACCCGTGCGATACGGCGCCAAAGGCGATGCGCGAGAGGTCCACGCCATTGGGAATCACGTCCGTTACGTCCACACCATGCGCACGCCAGGCATGGCACGAACTCTCGGACACGGTGATGAGGGACGCGTGTGGCCCGCGCACCGCGCGGGCCGCGGCCTGCACCACATCGGCGCGTAACGGCGGCAGGTGCAACGTGTGCAGCACAGGCTGATGCAGGTTGGCGAGGCTGTCGAAGGCGGGGGTATCGAAGGCATGGGCATGCACGAGATCAACCTCACCGCGGTGCTGCTCGAGCCAGTGGCGCGCGGCGCGGAACGCAGCGCGCTGTGCGGGCGTCGCCCGCTGTGTCGTCCCGCTCGCCGTGGTGAGCACGCGTTCATCCCGCAGCGGGATTGCGTCAACGCCAAGGTCGGGACAGCAGACGCCGGCGACGCTGGAGCCCCGTGCACCAAGCAGCGTGACCCGGTGCCCGGCAGCCGCCAATCCCCGCGCCAGATCCGTGAGGAACGCCTGGGCGCCACCGAGGGGCGCATCGCCGTCCGTGATAGGCGCAACCATCGGAGCGACGAGGGCGATGCCGAGTGGTGTCATACGACGCGATGGCAGAGTGAAGCGCGTGATCAATTCTGAAACCGACCGCGCGCGGTCGACCTGTTCTATTTGCAAATATGCAGCCTCGCACGACGCCCGGCGTGACATGGGAAGGACGGCACGGTACGTGCGTTTCTGCGCTCCAGAGTGACGTGCACGCGCGCCAACTGGACCCGCGGTGAGGCCGCGCCGCTTCATCACACTGGAGGAAGACATGAGCGATCTGCTGAATGAATTCCCACGGGTGGCGGTCGTCAGCCCCGGAGTGCAGCTCCATGTAGCGAACGCCGCCGGCTTCAAGCACAAGGTGCTGGACCTGATCATGGAGGGTGAGCGGAACATCCTCGTCGATTGCGAAGATACCATATTCATCGACAGTACCGGACTCGGCACACTCGTGTCACTACTCCGACTCGTTCGCGGACACGGTGGCGATCTGCGTCTCGCGAACCTCAACGATGACTTGCGTGACCTGTTCATGCTCACGAGACTGGAGACGGTATTCGAAATTGGCCAGACCCGGGAACAGGCCTTCGTGCATTTCATGCTGACGCGCCCCGCGGGGGAGATGACGGCGTAGCGCGATCAGGAGGACCGCATGGCAACGATCTGGAAGGGTTCGTTGACGTTAGGCCTGTTGTCCGTGCCAGTGACGCTGAAGCGTGCGCTGGCCGACAGCGCGTTGCGCTTCCGCCTCCTGCACGACCGCGATCAGGCGCCCATCGAGCTGGAACGCGTCTGCTCCGTGGACGGTGAGACTGTTCCGTGGCGCCACGTCGTGAAGGGATACGAGTATCGCAAGGGCGAATTCGTCGTACTTACCGATGCAGACTTCCGGGACGCCGCGCTGGCGTCGGCGCCGACCATCGATCTGGGCGAGTTCGTGCCCGCGAGCGACATCGATCCGCGCTACTTCGACACGCCATACTACCTGATGCCGCGAGATGGCGGCGACGCTGCGTACGTCCTGCTGCGCGAAGCCCTGCGGAAAACGAAAACGGTCGGCATCGGCACCATCGTCCTCAGGCAGCGCGAACACGTCGCGGGCGTCACCGTGGTGGATGACGCGTTGATCCTCGAGATCATGCGCTTCGAGCGCGATGTCCTGCAGTCGCACGAGTATGGTTTCCCGGCTACGGGACGGATGCGCTCGGCGGAGCTCGACATGGCTGAAGAGCTGATTCAGAGCATGACGGCGCCATTCAATCCGGGACGCATCGCCGACCGTTACCGCGCCAATGTCATGAAGATCATCAAGGCCAGAATGAAAGGAACGCAGCCCCGGCTGGCGGCACCGCGGCCCGGGCGCCAGGAGTCGCGCGTGCTGGATCTCATGGAGCGCCTGCAGCAGAGTCTGGCGAAGCGTGGAGCGACGGGGCAGCCGGCGCGCACACGCAACGCGGGAGCCGCTCGCCCGCCCCGTGTGCGCCGATCCGCTCGCCACGCGCGCTCGGCCTGACGCATGGCGCGTACGCGCGGTGGGCGTGGCGAGAGCGGCGGCCGCGGCACGCGCACGTCGCGCACGTCGCGCACGTCGCGCACGTCGCGCGCCTCGGGAGCCTCGGGAGCTGGTGACTCGCTGGAGCGCTATCGTGCCAAGCGCGACTTCTCCACGACCGGCGAGCCGGCGGGAGATTCCGCCACGGCGCGACGTGTCGGGCACGCCGACCTTGCATTCGTCGTGCAGAAGCACGCGGCGAGCCACCTGCACTTCGACTTCCGGCTGCAATTCGGCGGCGTCATGAAGAGCTGGGCCGTCCCCAAGGGCCCGAGCATCGACCCCACCGTAAAGCGGTTGGCCATGGAGGTGGAGGATCATCCGCTGCAGTACAACAGCTTCGAAGGGACGATTCCCAAGGGACAGTATGGCGGTGGCGCCGTGATGCTCTGGGATCAGGGCAGCTACACGAGCGATCCACCGGCCGATGATGACGCGGCGATGCTGGAGCAGGGGTACGCCCGTGGAGATCTGAAGTTCGTTCTGCACGGCGAACGGTTGCAGGGCTCATGGGTGCTGGTGCGGACGCGGCGTGGCGCGCCGGAGCGGGCCCAGTGGCTGCTGATCAAGCATCGGGAGGCGAATGCGGAAGCCGGAGCGGACATCGTCGCTGAGTTCATGACGTCGGTCGTCACGGGCCGGACCATGGAGGAGATCGCGGGGACCGCAAGCGCCGGCACGGTTCGCGCGGGCGGCGCGGGCGGCGCGGGCGGCGCGAGCGCCGGTCGCGCGCGTTCTTCCCGGCGCAAGTCAGTCACGGGCGGCCCGACTCGCGCACCTTCACGCACGACGGTCGAGAGCATCGAGCCAATGCTCGCCAAGGTCGCCGCGAGCGTTCCCACAGGGGAGGGGTGGACCTTCGAGCCCAAGTACGATGGCATTCGTGTGCTCGCCTATGTCGCGCCGGATGCCGTACGGCTCATGTCCCGCAACCATCTGGACAAGACCGATCAGTTCCCCGAGATCGTGGCGGCGCTCCGCACACTGGTCTCGCGCAGCAGGCGTTCGCTGGTGCTCGACGGAGAGATGGTGGCGCTCACTCATGACGCGCCCGCCCGCTTCCAGCAGCTGCAGGCCCGTACCCATCTGGCCAATCGCGACGCCATTGCGCGACTCAGTCAGGAAGCGCCGGTGGCGTTCATCGCATTCGACCTGCTCGTCGAGGGTGATGATGTCCTGCTCGATGCGCCGTGGACCACGCGGCGCACGCGACTCGAACGGCGGTTGAAGAACCGGGTGACGGAGCAGCTTCGGCTGGGCGACTCCAGGACCGGAGATGGAGAGCGGATGCTGCGCACCGCGCGTCGCGACGGCTGGGAAGGCATCATCGCGAAGCGCACGGATTCCGTGTACGAACCGGGGATGCGCACGGGCGCCTGGCGCAAGCTCAAGGTGGAATTCAGCCAGGAATTCATTGTTGGCGGCTACACCGAACCGCGGCGATCGCGTGAGCACCTGGGCGCGCTGCTGCTTGGCTATTACGACGATGGTCAACTGGTCTACGCCGGACACACGGGGACGGGCTTCGATCGCAGCGAACTCGCGATGCTGCGTGCGCGGCTCGCACGACTGGAGCGCGCGACATCACCCTTTGGCACGGCGCCCCGGCCCAACGAGCACGTGCACTGGGTTCGGCCCAGCATGGTGGTCGAGGTCAAGTTCGACGAATGGACCAACGACGGAGTGCTGCGGCAGCCAGTGTATCTCGGCCTGCGCGACGACAAGTCCGCACCCGACGTGACACGCGAGCCGACGAGCGTACAGCGGAGGACGCGGTGACCGTGCTCGATGCGCTCGAGGCGCTCGAACAGAGGGGCGGGGAAGGACTGATTGCCCTTCCCGGTGGGGCGTCACTGCGACTCACGCACCTCGACAAGCCATACTTCCCCGATGAGCAGATCACCAAGGGCGCACTGCTGCGCTACTACGCGCGGGTTGCGCCGGTGCTGCTTCCGCTCATGCAGGACCGCCCGCTCGTACTGCACCGCTTTCCCAATGGCATCAGCGATCAGGGCTTCTATCAGCAGAAGGCGCCCGAAGACGTGCCGGACGTGGTCCGCACGGCAAAGGTCGCGATCGAGGGCGGATCGCGCGAGGCGCGGGTGATAGGCGGTGACCTGCCCACACTGCTCTGGTGCGTGCAGAACGGCGTGCTCTCCGTTGATCCGTGGCACTCGCGCATTCACACGCTCGATTCGGCCAACTATGCCGTTCTCGATCTCGACCCCGGCCCGCGCGCGCCCTTCTCCCGTGTGGTGAGCGTGGCGCGCTGCATTCACGACGTGCTGGGCGAACTTGCGCTCCATGGCGCCGTGAAGACATCGGGTGCCTCCGGCGTGCACATCTACCTGCCGCTCCCGAAGTCGACCTCGTTCGAATCGGCGGAGTTGCTGGTGACGATGGTCGCCGCCAGGGTCGTGGAGCGGATGCCGCGCGAGGCCACGCTGGAGCGCGCGGTAAAGGCACGGGGTGCCAGCACCGTGTACGTCGACTGCCTGCAGAACGTGCGTGGCAAGACGGTGGCGGCCGCCTATGCGGTCCGCGCCAGGCCGGGTGCGCCAGTGTCCACCCCGCTCGACTGGGCCGAGCTCGACGACCGTATCCGTCCACGTGATTTTACGCGCGATGTGGTGCTGGAACGCATCGCACAGCAGGGGGATCTGTGGGCGAAGGCCATGGGGCGACCCAACCGGCTCTCGGCACTTGCCAGACCGCGGCGCGCGCGGAAGGCCTAGGCGCGGTTGGCTGCCATGCCCGACGTAACCGGCGGTGACGCGGAGCACGCGCCGCTGCTGGATCTCCTCGAGCAGTCGGCGTTCACGTACTTCCAGTACGAGGTGAATGAGGTCAACGGCCTCGTGCGCGACAACACGGACGCGGCCGCGCCAGCGTCGATCGCGGGCACCGGTTTCGCGCTGAGCAGTTACCCCGTAGCGGTGCAACGCGGCCACATGCCTCGCGAGGAGGCGGTGCACCGCACACGTACTGCCCTGCGCTTCCTGTGGGAGGCAGAACAGAGCGATGCGCCTGATGCCACCGGCGCGCACGGATTCTTCTATCACTTTCTCGACATGCAGAGCGGGCGGCGCGTGTGGCAGTGCGAGCTGTCCACGATCGATTCGGCCATCGCGCTCGCCGGCGTGCTGACGTCCGGTATCTACTTCGACCGCGACACCGAGGCGGAGCAGGAAATCCGCTCGCTTGCCGACCGCATCTATCGTCGTGTCGAATGGGACTGGGCGATGGACCACGGCCTGGCGGTCTCACTCGGCTGGCGGCCGGAGCGGGCATTCATTCCCTGCCGCTGGCTCGGCTATTCCGAGGCGCTGCTCCTCTACGTTCTCGGACTGGGCTCGCCCACGCATCCCCTGCCTGCGGAGAGCTACAGCCGCTTCACGTCAACGTTCCGGTGGAAGGAGATCTACGGTCGCGAGCACCTGTATGCCGGCCCGCTGTTCATTCATCAGTTGAGTCAGGTGTGGCTGGATCTGCGCGGAATCCGCGACGCGTTCATGCGATCGCGCGGTATCGACTATTTCGAGAACAGCCGGCGGGCGACCTACGTGCAGCAGGAATACGGCCGGCGCAATCCTCGCGACTTCGATGGGTACAGCGATAGCTGGTGGGGCGTGACCGCCAGCGATGGGCCGGGGTTCACGATCGGGCGCGTCCATGACCGCCGCCGCCGATTCTATGGCTACCACGCCCGTGGCGCGCCGTTCGGATGCGATGATGGCACGGTGTCGCCCTGGGCCGTTGCGGCGTCCATGCCCTTTGCACCGGAAATCGTGATCCCCAGCCTGATCACGGTGGACGCGACCTATCCCGGCCCCAAACGCACGTACGGCTACATGTGCAGCGTGAATTTCAGCTTTCACGAGACAGCCGGGGACAACGGCTGGATCTCACCACGGGACTACGCCATCAACCAGGGACCGGTGGGCATCATGGTGGAGAACCATCGCTCGGGACTCATCTGGCAGTTATTGCGCGGCTGTCCGTACATCGTGCGCGGACTGCGCCGGGCCGGATTCACAGGTGGCTGGCTCGACGGATGACACATCTGCGACACGTCAGCGTACGCGACTTCCCAGCGAGCGCCGGCGTGCCTGCGCCCGGATGTGCGCCGCGGCGCGCGCCGCCAGTGCAGAGATGGTGAGCGCCGGATTCGCGGAGCCCTGCGTGGGAAGCACGCTGCCATCGCAGATGAAGAGATTGGGAACGTCCCAGCTCCGGCACCACTGATCCACCACCGAATCATTCGGCGAGCGCCCCATGCGGCACGTTCCAACCAGGTGCGCATAGCGATTCACGGCGTGCGTTTCCGTCGCGCCTGCAGCCGTGAGTACCACGCGCGCCTTCGCGATGCCAGCGCGCATCATCCGGCGATCGTTCTCGAACAGGCTGAACCGCGCGTAGGGGACGGGAATGCCGTACTGGTCCACCGCGGTCGGATGGATCGTGACGGAGTTGCGCTCGTCCGGCAGAATCTCGCCCAGCACGCCGATTGCCGCGTAGTGGTTGTAGTCCTGCATGGCCGCAAGGAGTTCTGCACCGAAGCTGCCACTCTCCTCGGCAATCAGGTGCGCCATGGCGATAGGCAGCGGCGAAACGGTCTGCAGAGCGTAGCCGCGCACGAAGTCGTTGCGCGCGTCCGTCTCGTAGAACTCCTCGGTGCAGGCGCAGGCCGGAGGCGCCTTGTACTGCCGGATCATGCCGGGGAATCGGCCCCAGACCACCGGACCGGCCTGCGCCATGAGAAATCGGCCGACGAGACCGCTGGAGTTTGCCAGCCCCTGGGGGAACCGATTCGACGTGGAGTTCAACAGCAGGCGAGGTGTCTCGATGGCATAGCCCGCAATGATCACCGCGCGCGCACGCTGCTCTTCGGCAACGGGCGATCCGTCGCGCTCCGTACGATAGTAGCGGACGCCGGTCACGCGGCCTGCATCGTTCACGGGTACGTCGTACGCCATGCAGCGTGTACGGATCTCGGCGCCCCGCGCGACGGCGTCCGGGATGTGACTCACAAGCGTGCTGCTCTTGGCGCCCACCTTGCAGCCGAGCAGGCAGAAGCCGCGCATGATGCAGTGCGGACGTTTCCCGACTCGTCCAGCCGGAATCGCCACTGGCCCGCCCGCCACCACGCGGATACCCAGCGCCGTGCAGCCGGCAATGAGTTGCTGTCCGGCCGTGCCGGCCTCCAGCGCGTCGTATGGATATCCATGGGGTTTCCCCCACGGGTATCGCGCCGGCCCCGATACGGGATACTCGCGCTCCATCCGGGCGTACCAGGGCTCGATGGCGTCGTAATCCATGGGCCAGTCTACCGCCACGCCGTCCCGGGTATGCACACGAAAATCGGATGGATGCAGCCGCGGACAGAAGCCGGCGTAATGGATCGTGCTTCCTCCCACGCCCCGGCCCGAGTTGTTCGCTCCGAACTCCAGGGGGTCATTGCCTCCCGTGAGCCGCAGATCGTTCCAGTACAGACGCGCCGAGCCCGCCTCGTCGCTCACCATGTCCGACTCGGAATCGTGCCAGTCACCCGCCTCGAGTGCGACCACTGAAAATCCTGCCCGGGCGAGCCGCTGGGCCATCACGCCGCCGCCAGCGCCCGTGCCGACAATGCAGAAGTCCACCGTTTCGCGCGGCGCATACTCCCGCATGGGCGTGTCGAGAACCCAGTTGGACGAGAGGTGCACGTGCAACTGCTTCACGGCGTGCGCTCGCGTGCTTCCCATGGTTCCGGCGCGCCATGGTTGAGCGCCGCATAGCCGCGCGGATACGCCGGGCCGCCAAAGCCGATCTCGTCCCAGGCGTACGGGTGCGCATAATAGGTTCCCGTGATCTGCTGTACGGCCACGTGAATCCACCAGCGCGCCGCGGGCAGGTACCGCCACACGCTACCGGGCGGATCACCGTCGCGGATGGCTCGGAGCACGTCGTCCTGCTCCGCGCCATCCAGTTCGGCGAACGCCGCACCGTGCAGGACGAATGCGGTCTGATCGAGCCCCTGGAGGCCCTGCGTCCACGCGACGGCATTTGCCGGCATGTTGTCGTAGCGGAACCCCGGCTCCGCGCGCTGGGCGCAGCGCGCATCGATCCACGGCGCGATCGGCACGCGGCGGTGCGGCATGCGATGCGCCTGCGGGACGATGCGCCCGCACAGCGCCTCCAGCGTCGCACGCTGCTCCCCGTTGAAATACCGGAATGGCGGCACATTGTGCACGCGATCCATGACCACGCGCCGGGTCGCGTCGTCCCAGTGGCCGCGCTGCGCGAGCACGTTCGCGTCAGGATAGCGCTCGCGCAGCATGATCAGCGACCGGAGCGGCGCAGCAGCGAGGTAATGAGGCCAAGCATGCCTACGGACGTGAATAGCAATGGTGCGAACAGCGGCGGCCCGGAGGACACCTTGAATGCCAGATTGTCGGCTCCGCCCGGCATGCGTGCGAGGCCGCGCACGTGCAGGCCGAAGCCGAGTACCCCGTCGAGCAGCGTCACGACGGATGTGAAGGGTAGTACGCGCCGCGCGATGCGCCGGCTGACGACGGCGCCCAGCGCGGCGCCCAGCATGGGCGGCGTCACGACAATGGGCGACCACATGAGCGCGTTGTTGAAGCTGCCGCGCAAGTGTTCGACGTACGCCTCGCCTCCTGCGAGCGCAGCGAAGAGCGCCGTCGTGAGCGCCAGTGCGCGCTGAAACTCGCCGTGTGCCACGCGGCCATGATGAGATGCTGCATTGTGCCTCATGCGGTGCCGCACCCGCATGAGCCGGTCGAGCTCACGAGCCGTGCGGCCGGGCACGGGTCGTTCTTCGCGGCGGAGCCTCGCGGCCATCAGTCCGGTCACTCCCACGATGCCGGTGAGCAGTGGCGCAAAAACCGGCGGACCCATGACGAGATTGTATCGGGCGGTACGGAACCCACCGGGCCGATTCCGGATGCCACGCAGGTGCAAGCCGAATCCGATGACGCCGTCGGCGAGCGAGAGCAGTGAGACGATGGGCAGCACCTGTCGCGCCGCGCGCCGGCTCACCAGCGCTGCCCCGGCGGCGGCCACCGCCACGGGAGTGAGCCCGACCGGCGTCCACATCAGCCAGTTGGAAAAGGCTCCGCGCCGATGCTGCATGTATGCTTCGAAGCCGCTCGCAATGGCGGACACACCTGTAATGACCGCCATGCTGCGCTGGAAGCGTCCGTGACGGATTTCCACCCTGGCGAGCGCGGCGTCCGCTCGCGCGCGGTGCAGGAGCGAACTCATCGGGCCGACACCGACACGATGTTCTGATGTCGCTCGTCGGGTACCGATCCGGCCGCCGGCGCATGGCGGCGCGTGCGTTCACGCGTACGGCGCCGTCCGGCCGCCGAACCGGCCGCCAGCGCGAGCAGCGATCCGGCCAGCAGCGCAATCGCGCAGGCCAGCGCGATCTCCAGCACCGTTTCGGTGTCCGGCAGCCCGTGGCTCATATGGGAATCCTCCAGCGCTCCGCGTCCTCGCGCCTGATCTCGAGCCCCAGTCCCGGCCTGCCAAGATCGGGACGCAGCGCACCATGCGTGGGCACCAGCGCGCCATCGAAGATCATGCCCTCAATGCGTGCGTGGTCGTGGAAGTATTCGAGGTGCCGCACGCACTCCACCGCGCAGCACGGATGCGCGTGCAGCGACGGGGCGGTGTGCGCCGACAACGGGAGCGAGCGTGACGCGCACAGTGCCCCCACGCGGAGAAATTCGGAAATGCCCGCGCAGCGCGACGCATCAGCCTGCAGGACGTCCACCGCGTTCGCTTCGAGCATGCGCCTGAAGCAGGGGAGATCGTACCCGTACTCGCCCGCCGCGATGTCCATTCCGGCGGGTGCGCGATCACGAATGAGGTGCAGGCCGTCGAGATCATCGGAACTCACGGGTTCCTCGAACCAGGTGACATCGAGCTCGGCGAATGCCGCAGCCATCGCGAGCGCCTGTTTGCGTGAGTAGGCACCGTTCGCGTCGACGAACAATTCCGTGTCCGAACCAATGGCGTCGCGCGCCGATCGCACACGGTCCAGGTCTAACTCGGGGTGCGCGCCGATTTTCATCTTCACGCGCGAGATGCCATCAGCCGCCCATTGGCCGAGCTGCTCGCACAGCCGGGGCAACGGATAGGAGGTGAAGCCGCCGCTGCCGTACACCAGCACCTCGCTGCGTGTGGCGCCGAGCAGCGTCACGAGCGGAAGATCGAGCAGCCGGGCCTTGAGATCCCAGAGCGCTATGTCCACCGCTGCCACGGCCATGGATACGACGCCCGGACGGCCGAGATTGCGAATGGCGTGAATCATGGCCTCCCAACTGCCGGCAACGCCCATGGCGTCGCGGCCGATGACCGTATGCGCCAGCAGATCACGAATGAGTCGCGCCGTGGCGGCGTCCGCGTAGCTGAAGCCCAGCGACCGCGTGCCATTGGCCGTGGCCTCCACGAGCACCAGCGTCGTCGAGGTCCAGGACAGGGTGCCATCCGCTTCGGGATAGTCTGTGGGAACGGTGTACGCCGCCACCTCGACGGATTCGATCGGGACCTCCGCACCGCGCGGCACCTACACGACCTCCCGGACCTTGTCCTCCAGAACGGTCTGGATCACGGCGAGCCGCTCGCGCTCACCGCGGGCGAGCGCCTTCGCGAAGCGAATCGCCTGCCTGCTGGAGATCCTGCCGGGGAAGGGTGGTTCGTTGGCATCCACGACGGCCTCCACGACGGCCGGCCCGTCAACGGCGAGCGCCTCGCGCAGCACCGATTCGGCCTGATCCGGCTGCTCGATGGTATAGCCATGCGCGCCGCAGGCCCTGGCATAGGCCGCGAAATCTATGGGTTGCAATTCGACGCCGAATTCGGGATTGGCATCAAGCACCATCTGCTCCCACTTGATCTCACCGAGCACGTTGTTCTTGATGATGATGACCTTCACGGGCAGCTTGTGCTTGACGAGCGTGGCCACCTCGCCCATGAGCATGGTGAACCCGCCGTCGCCCACGACACACACCACCTGGCGCGATGGGAAGGCCACGGCGGCGCCGATGCTGTATGGCAGCCCGTTCCCCATCGTGGCGAGCGAGCCGGACAGCGAGAACTGCATGTCGCCGCGCACATCGAGGTAGCGTGCGGCCCACGTGGCGATCGTGCCGCTGTCCGACGAGATGATCGCATCATCGTCGAGCAGCTTGTTGAGCGTAAACGTGACGACCTGCGGCTTCATGGGCATGTCGGGCCGGGTGCCGCGCGTCTCGAGCAAGCTGCGCCAATCCCGCATGCGCTTCTGCGCAGTCTCGAGAAAACTTTGATCCGCCTTGCGACGGATGAGCGGCAGCAACGCCTGCAGCACCGTCCGGCAGTCGCCCACGAGTCCCACCTCAGCGGGATAGCGCAGGCCAATGCGCGAGGGATCAATGTCGATCTGCACTGCCTTCGCGCGTCCCGGCTTCGGATAGAATTCCATGTACGGGAAACCGCTGCCGGCGATGATGAGCGTGTCGCATTCGGCGAGCGCATCCTGTGAGGGTGCCGTGCCCAGCAGCCCGATCCCTCCGGTCGTGAACTCCGAGTCATCGGGGACGACGGCCTTGCCGAGCAGCGGCTTGATGATCGGCCCCGCCACGCGCCTGGCCAGTTGCAGAATCTCGTGCCGGCTCCCGAGGCAGCCGCGTCCCGCGAGGATGGCCACGCGCGATCCCGCGTTGATGACATCCGCGGCGCGCTGGAGCTGTTCCGCCGGTGCAACGGATCTCGCTGCCGCGAACAGATCGGCGCTGTGCGCCCTGACGTTCGCCATCGAACGCCGGCCATCCGTGGCGGGCCATTCCTGAATGTCCTTGGGAATCGTGACGTGGGTGACCGTGCGGCGGCACAATGCCGTCTTCACGGCCTCGTCCACCACGTTCTGCACGTGGGCGGCGCCCATGACGCGCTGGTTGTACGCGGCCACGTCCATGAAGAGCTTGTCGAGATCCACGTCCTGCTGATAGTGCGTGCCGATCAGATCGTGGAACGTATGGCCGGTGATCGCCAGGACCGGCTGACCGTCGCACTTCGCATCGTAGAGACCGTTCAGCAGATGAATCCCGCCTGGCCCCGAGGTGGCGAGACACACGCCAAGACGTCCGGAATACTTGGCGTAGCCGCAGGCGGCGAACGCCGCGGCTTCCTCATGGCGGACCTGGATGAACCGGATTTCGCGCTGCCGCGTGCGCAGCGCTTCGAAGATGCCATTCACGCCATCGCCGGGAAATCCGAAGATGGTGTCGACACCCCAATCCACGAGACGCTCGACGAGCAGATCGGCTACAGTCGACTTCACGATCCGGACCTCCCATGTCCGCTGTGGTGTGTACCAACACTGCGGTGTCTCGCATGAATCATTCCGACCACCGTACCAGCGGCAGTGTAGACTGCACTCGAGGTGATGTGGCACTCCATATGCTCATGGAAATGCAAGGCTCCATTCGCGGTCTCCGGCCGCGTCAGCGGGAGCCCGACGTCTCCATAGCGGAGGTGACCAATGCCACGAGGCGACAAGAGCGCATACTCGAACACGCAGAAGCGACAGGCAGAGCACATCGAGCAGGGATATGAAGATCGCGGAGTGTCCGACCAGGAAGCCGAACGGCGCGCCTGGGCGACGGTGAACGCCACGACGCATGGCGGGAAGAAATCCGGCTCCGGCCGTGGTCGCTCGGAGAATCACGCTCCCGAGCGCAAGGGCGGGCGCATTGGAGGACACAGCATGTCGCACGCGGAACGCAGTCGCGCCGCCAAGAAAGGGTGGGCGACGCGCCGGCACCGCGGGAGCTGAGTCCGGCACCAAGGGCGACCATGCCCGAACCGGAGGCGTGCGCTGAATGTGAATCGGAGCGTGACCGCGCGACGCCGATCTCGCGGCGCCGTGTACTCTCCCGACTCACCGTTGCGCTGGGCGCCGTGAGTGCCGCGCTGGTGGCGTGGCCCATCGTGGGCTTTCTGTTCGAGCCACTGGCACGGCGCGCACAGGGAATCTGGCGCACGGTGGGACGCACGTCGCAGTTTCCTCGCGGTTCCACGCTACAGGTCGCGTTTCTCGATCCCACGCCGTTGCCCTGGGCGGGTCAGACGGCGGCCACGGCATCATGGCTGCGTCACGAAGTCGCAGGTGACTTCATTGCGTTCTCCGTGAACTGCACCCACCTGGGATGTCCCGTGCGATGGGAGAAGGGCCCCGAGTTGTTCATGTGCCCGTGCCACGGTGGCGTCTTCTACGCCGATGGCAGCCCGGCCTCCGGCCCGCCGCTGCGGGCGCTCGCCCGGTATCCCGTTCGCATTGTTGGCGGCACCGTGCAGATCTGGACGGGCCCGCTGCCCATTGAATGAACGTGTCGCGGAGGTGAGGTGAGGCGCGTCTGGCGATGGATCGACGATCGCACAGGACTGATCACGACGATCGGGCGGATCGCTCACCACCCCGTTCCCCCGCGCACCGGATGGCGCTACGTGCTGGGCAGCGCCACGCTGGTCGCATTTCTCATCCAGGTCGGAACCGGCATCGCGCTGGCTACGGTGTACGTCCCATCCACGACGAACGCGTACGACAGCATCGACTTCATCACGCACGGCGCGGCGCTCGGCCATCTGCTGCGCGGCATGCACTACTTCGGTGCCAGCGCGATGATGATTCTCATCGGCCTGCACCTGCTCCGGGTCTTTCTCACGGCGAGCTACAAGTTCCCGCGCGAAGTGAACTGGCTCACCGGCGTCGGTCTGTTGGGGCTGGTCGTGGTGATGGCATTCACGGGGCAATTGCTGCGCTGGGATCAGAACGCGGTCTGGTCCGCCGTGGTCGCCGCCGAACAGGCGGGGCGCGTGCCATGGATCGGCACCGCGCTCGCGCACCTCATTCTCGCCGGCGACCGACTGGGTGGCGCGACACTTTCGCGATTCTTCGCCTTTCACGTGTTCTTCGTGCCGGCCGTCATTTTTCTGTTTATCGGGATTCACGTGTACCTGGTGCTCCACAACGGAATCTCCGAGCCGCCCGAAGTGCAGCCGCGCATCAACCCGGCGACCTACCGCGACGAGTATCGCGCGCTGCTCGCGTCGCGTGGGCGCCCGTTCTGGCCGGACGTTGTGTGGCGCGATGCGATCATGGCGCTCGTGGTCGTCGTGGTCGTGCTCGTACTGGCGCAGTGGATCGGACCACCCGAGGTGGGGAAGCCGCCCAATCCGAGCATCATCAACGCGTCGCCACGCCCCGACTGGTATTTCCTCTGGTACTTCGCCGTGCTGGCCGTGCTGCCGAAGCACGTGGAGCAGCCCTACTTCATCGTGCTTGCGCCGCTCGTCGCTCTCGTCGTGCTCATCGCGCTGCCGTTCGTCTTCCCGTCGGGAGAGCGACGACTCACACGGCGTCCGTGGGCCGTGCTGGTCGCCGCGAGCGTGCTGTTCGTCGTGGGATACTTCTGGTGGCTGGGCGATCGCGCGCCGTGGTCGCCCGTCTTCGACGTGAAGCCGCTTGTCATTCGCGGTGTGACGCCATCCGACACGCTGCAGCTCACCGGCGCGCGACTGTTTCACGACAAGGGTTGCGAGTTCTGCCACATGGTCGCGGGACAGGGGGGACACCATGGCCCGGATCTCTCTCGTGTCGGCGCACGGCTCGACAGTGCGCAAATGGCGAGCCGCATTCTGGGTGGCGGGCCGGACATGCCGGCATTCGTCGGCAAGCTCTCGACCGCCGACGTGCAGGCCCTCGTCGCCTTTCTGCGTCGTGACCACTCCCGGCGCGTCGCTCCGTCGCCGTGACCGCGAATCCGCCGGAACCCGGTGCACCCACGTCAGCACCCGCGTCGTCCACCGCCTCGTCCACCGCCTCGTCCACCGAGGCATCGGCCACGCCGTCCGCCACACCGGATCGGGAGCGCCAGCAGCGCATTCGCGATGCACTCGGCCGCGCCGGCCTCGATGCCGTCGTATGTGCGCTGCCGAAGAACGTGCTGCTGCTGAGCGGCTACTGGCCCGTCATTGGCAGCGCGGTTGCCGTCGCCACTCGCGACGGGGGAATCGGCGTCGTGGCCCCGGCCGACGAGCTGGAGCTGGCGCGCACGGGGCGCGCCACCGAAATGTTGTCCTTCAGCGCCGGATCGCTTGACGACCTGCGCACCGCGGCGAGCGCGGTGGCAGAGCCACTGGCGGCGTGCCTGCGCGCGCTTGGTGTGCGCACGGGGCGACTCGGCTACGAGGCAGGCGAAGCGGTGCAGCAATCCTCGTACGCTGCCATGCACCTCTACGGCGGAAGCATGCATGACGTGCTCATGCGGGCGGCGCCCGGCGCGCACGCCGTCGCGGCGGACGCGATGCTCGCTTCGCTCCGCGCGGTGCTCAGCGCGCGCGAGCAGATCGTGCTGGCGGCGGCGTGCGACGCGGCCGCGGCGATGTTTCTTGCTGCGCCACGGATCATCCGGCGCGGGGCCAGGGAAACCGAGGTAGGCGCCGCGTTTCGCGCCGAGTTTGCGCGCGGTGTGCACGGCCCGGGGCGGGCCGATGCGTTCGTGTACTGCATGGCGGGCGCGCACGCAGCACGGGCGGGCGCGGCGTATGCCCGGTCACGGGCGGATGGAGTGCTCGCGTCCGGCACCACCACACTCGTGCACTGCAACTCGTGTCTGGATGGATTCTGGACGGACGTGACGCGCACGTACGTGGTGGGTGCGCCTGACAGCCGCCTGCGCGCCATGTATCAGGCGATTTTCCGCGCGCGCGATGCTGTGCTGGCGGCACTGCGACCCGGTGCGCGTGCCGCGGATGCCGATCGCGCGGCGCGATCCGTGCTGGCGGACGAGGGATTCGGCTGGGGCTTCACGCACTCGACCGGTCACGGTGTGGGCTACACGGCGATCGATCATGACGCCATGCCGCGGCTGCATCCGCGATCAGCGGACGTGCTCGAACCTGGCATGGTATTCAACGTGGAACCGGCCATCTATCAGGACGGCGTCTCCGGCATTCGCCACTGCGACGTGGTACTGCTGGAGGAAAGCGGCCCGCGCGTGCTGACCGCGTTTCAGCAGTCGCCGGACGCGCTCATCATCCCTGAGATCTGAGAGCGTGCGCCTGCCGGGTGCGCTCGGCAATGGCCATGGCCAGAAGCTGTGCCGGATGCACCGTGGGCCGGTTCGTGGCCTGGTGCACCTGCTCACGACAACTGAAGCCATCCACCACGATCAGCGTGTCATCCGGCGCGGCGCGAACGGCGGGGAGCAGGACGCGCTCGCCAATCGCCATGGAGACGTCGTAGTGCGAGGCCTCGAAGCCGAAGGCACCCGCCATGCCGCAACACCCGGACTCCAGCACGGTGGCGCGGACCCCGGTGCGCTGCAGCACGCGCTGCTGCGCGCCGGGGTCGAGCACTGACTTGTGATGGCAGTGCTGATGGATGATCGCGTCGCGGCTCATGGTGCCGGGAGCGTAGTCCGGTGCGAAGCGGTCAAGGAATTCCTCGAGCAGGAAGGTCTGCGTCGAGAGACGGCGGGCGTCCGCACGATCCGGGAAGAGGTTCACGAGCTCATCACGGAACACGCTGACGCAACTCGGCTCCAGGCCAACGACCGGCGTGCCCGCGCTGATGTCGTCGCGCAATTCGTACAAGATGCGCAGCAGCAGCCGCTCGGCCGTGCGCAGCATCCCCCAGTCGTAGAGCGGGCGTCCGCAGCAGAGCGCGGCGCGCGGCACGGTGACGTCGAACCCCGCGTCGGTGAGCACCGTGACGGCAGCCTCGGCAACTTCCGGCGTGAAGTGATTGTTGAACGTGTCGGCCCAGAGTATCACGCGCGGCCGTTCTCGCTTGGCGGCATTGGCGGCATTGGTGGCATCGCCGAGACCGCCGGCATCACCGCGCCGATGCGCGAACCACGACGCCTTGAACGTGCGCGGGGCGAAGGGCGGGATGCGTCGCTCGCGCGCAATGCCGGCCGCGCGCCTGGCCAGCGTACCAATGCCGGCGGTGCCCAGCAGCATGTTTGCCAGCGCTGGCGCGTGGCACGCGGCGCGCGCCCACCAGAAGATGAGACCCATGGCATACGCGCTGGGCGGCCGCAGGCGGCGCGCATAATAGTGCGACAGGAACTCCGCCTTGTACGTCGCCATGTCCACGTGCACGGGACAGTCGCTCTTGCATCCCTTGCAGGCCAGGCAGAGGTCGAGCGCATCGCGTACGGCGGGACTGCGCCATCCCTCGCCGCGCAGCTCGCCGCTCAGCATCTCGAAGAGCAGTCGCGCGCGACCGCGCGTGGAGTAGCGTTCCTCGCGCGTCGCCATGAACGAGGGACACATTGTTCCTCCCTCGGTGCGCCGGCACACGCCCATGCCAACGCAGCGCAGCGTCGTTGCGGCAAAGCCGCCGTCGTCCTCGGGAAAAGAAAAGTGCGTGGGCAGGGAAGGCGGCTCGTACCCTGTGCCCAGACGGAGGTTGTCATCCACCCGGTGTGGACGCACCACCTTGCCCGGATTCATGCGCCAGGCAGGGTCCCAGATGCTCTTGAATGTCTCGAATGCGTTCACAAGCTGCGATCCGAACATGCGCGGCAGCAGCTCCGCGCGCGACTGCCCGTCGCCATGCTCACCGGATAGCGAGCCGCCGAAATGCACGACGGTATCCGCTGCCTCCTCGAGGAACGCGCGCCAGTGTGCGATTCCACCCGGCGAGCGCAGATCGAAGTCAATGCGGCAGTGGATGCATCCCTGACCGAAGTGGCCGTAGAGCGCAGCATTATAGTCGTAACGCTCGAGCAGCGCATGCATGGCGCGGAGATAGTCGCCGAGCCGCTCCGGCGGTACGGCTGCATCCTCCCAGCCGGCCCAGCGTCGTCGTTGGCCGGGAACGATGGCCGTGACACCGAGTGCCGCATCACGCACCGTCCAGATCCGGGCTGCTTCGTGTGGGTCGGCGCAATGGCGCATGGCCGGCGCGCCCGCCTTCCCGCGCAGTTGCGTCATGAGACCGCGTGCCTTCGCATCAGCCTCCTCCTTCGTATCCGCGCCGTACTGCACGAGCAGCCACCCGCCTCCCTCGGGCAGCAGGCTGATGTCCTCCGGGTGGAATCCCGTCTTTTTCATGTCGGTCAGCAGCTCCGCGCCGAAGCCCTCGAGACCGATCGGGCGCGTCGCCATGATCTCGGGCACATGGTCGGCCGTCGTGTAGGCGTCCGGATAGCCCAGTGCGACGAGCGTCTGCGCCCGTGGCCAGGGCACGAGATTGACGGTCGCTTCGAGAATCGTGACGCACGTCCCCTCGGAGCCGACGAGGGCGCGCGCGACGTTGAATCCCCGTTCGGGAAGGAGATCGTCGAGATTGAAGCCGGACACACGACGGGGAATGCGCGGATAGCGGCGCCGGATTTCCGTGGCGTGCGCGTCGCGCAACGCGCGAAGGCCCGCGTAAATTTCCCCGCGGCGACCGCCTGATGCGATCAGGCGCTCGAGTTCCGCATCGCTGGTGCGGCCGACACGCATGCGCAGTCCGTCATAGGTCAGCACCTCCAACTCCTCGACGTTGTCCGACGTACGCCCCGCCATCACCGAATGCACGCCGCAGGAATTGTTGCCGAGCATCCCGCCCAGTGTGCAATGGTTGTGCGTTGCCGGGTCGGGGCCGAAGGTGAGATCGTGCGGACGCGCCGCGTCGCGCAGGGTGTCGAGCACGAGCCCCGGCTGCACGCGCGCGAAGTGCTGCGGCACATTGAGCTCGACCAGCCGGTTCACGTACTTCGAGCAGTCGATCACGACCGCCGCGTTGCAGCACTGACCAGCCAACGACGTTCCGCCGCCGCGCGCGAGCACCGGCACATCGAAGCGATGGCACGTGGCGACGGCGGCGACCAGGTCATCCACGTCGCGCGGAATCACGACGCCAATGGGGACCTGACGGTAGTTCGAGGAATCCGTCGCATAGAGCGCGCGGCTCCCGGTGTCGAACCGGACGTCGCCGCGCAGCTCACGGCGCAACGCGGCGGCCAGTGAACGCGGTGCGGTGGCCGCGCTCGACGAACGTCCGGCGCCGGGGAGCGTATGGATCGATGACACGGCGGATGCGGTCGGCGCAGTGTATCGGTTCAGGGCTTCCGCGGTGGAACCGGCGTCTGCTCCGGTTCGAGCGGCTGCACGGGTCGCCCGTAGGCCGTGCCGCTGGTGGATCCCAGCGGAATCATGTGCTCATGGTTCGGGTGCCCTCCGGGCCATGGCTCACCGTGCGTCTGGCTGATGGCCCACACGTAGGCCGCAACGCGCTGGATCTGGTCATCCGTGAGGTCGTGCTTGCCGCCGCGACCCGGCATGCCGATGGGACTGCGCGTGAGCGGGTCGGGCAGGCCCACGGTAATGAGCGAATCAATGGCCCCCCAGGCGAAGGGAATGTACGTGAGTGTTTCGGTGATCGCGTCACCTGCCGCGGGCAGTCCCTGTCCCTCGCTTCCGTGGCAGGCGAAGCAGTTGCCCCGAGTGTGAAACAGACTGTCGCCCTGGCGAATCATGTCGAGCGTCATGCCGGGTGGCAGCGTCGGCAGCGTATCAGGCTGCATTTCATCGTGCACCTGAACATGATGCGCCGTATCCGGTGGCGCGACCTGCGCCGCGCACGGAGCACGCATGGCTCCCGCGGCGAGCAGCGCGACGCACGCGCATGTGGCACCGATGGCCAGGCGCGCCATCACCGCGCTCCCGCACCGGTGGCGCCGGCGGCCGTCGAATCGGTCGCCGGCCCGGGGAGCGCGAAGACCAGCAGCTCGTCGCTGCGAGGACTGTTCAACGTCTGGATGCCCGTCGCAGCCACGGCGATGTATTGCGTCCCACGGATCGCATACGTGATGGGCGGGGCATTCACGCCGCCTGATGCCTCGTAGCTCCAGAGCTTCTTCCCCGTCTTCGCGTCGAACGCCACGAAGTGTTTGTCGGCGGTTCCGGTGAATACGAGTCCTCCTGCGGTAGCCAGTGAGCCGCTGATGAGCGGAGCAGGGGTGCTGTCCTGCCACGCGATGCGCCCGGTCTTCAGGTCCACGGCCGAGTACAAACCGTACAGTCCCTGAGGTTGCGTGACCACGCCACCGCCCCACCACTGTGCCGGCGGACGCAGCGGCTCCTGGTTCACACGATACTTCATGGGGATGTAGTTGCCGTCCACGTAGAGAAAGCCGGTCTGTGGGCTGTATGCCGTAGGCGACCAGTCGGAGCCACCGAGCGTACCGGGCTGCATGAGCACGCCATCCTTCGTGGGGAGTTGCATGTAATTCACAAAGGGCACGAAGGGCTGCGACTTGCGAATCGGCTTGCCCGTGGCGCGATCGAGTACATACACGAAGCCATCCTTTCCCGCCTCCGCCACCGCCTTCACCATGTGCCCGGCGGAATCCGGCGCGTCCACAAGCACCGGCGGCGTGGTGGCATCGTAATCCCACACATCATGCGACACTTCCTGGTAGTACCACTTGAGCTTTCCCGTCTTCGCATCCACGGCGACGATGGAGCAGGTGTACAGATTGTCACCCGGCCGGATGCTGCCATTCTGATCGGGTGCCGGGTTGCCGATGTTCATGAACAGCAATCCGGTTGCGGGATCGTATGCCGGGTGATGCCACATGGGTCCGCCGCCATGCTGCCACGCATCGGGATACGCTGCGCTGTCGCGCTTCTCGACCGCGACATCGCGATTGAACGACATGCCCCACTCGTCGTGCGTGCGCCACGTGCCCCACCAGCCGCCCTGTGCAGGGCTCGGAATGGTGTACCAGCGCCAGATGCGTGCTCCCGTGTTCGCGTCGTAGGCGTCCACGTAGCAGCGGCATCCCTGCTCGCCGCCGCTCACGCCGGTGATGATTTTTCCGTCGACCGCGATGGGTGCGCCGGTGAGATGGTAGCCGGCATTGTTGTCGCCGACCTGGACGTCCCACACGAGATGTCCGCTTCGGGCATCGAGCGCCACCAGACGCGCGTCCAGTGTGCCCATGTACACCTTGCCGCCGTAGACCGCGACACCCTTGTTGTTGGTGGCGCAGCAGTCCGCCGTGGTCCGGTACTGATGCGCGTACTCCCACTTCACGACGCCCGTGCGCGCATCCACGGCAATGACATGATTGAGCGCCGTGGTGAAGTACATGACCCCATCGACGACGATCGGATTCGTTTCGGATGCGTGGGGAATGCCCGAATGGTTGATCCAGACGGGCTTCAACCGCGTGACGTTCGCGGTGTTGATCTGGCTGAGCGGCGACCAGCGCTGATTCGTGAAGTCGCGGCCGTAGGACGGCCACATGGTGGTGTCCGCCATGGCGCGATGCTGCGCACTGTCGGCGGCAGCCGTGCTCAAACTGGTCGAGTCGCTGCTGCTGGCGTGCGAATGCGGCTGCCCGCAGGCGGCGATGGCGAGCAGTGCCCCCACGACACGCCCCACCGAAAGCATCCGCGCCGGCGTCTGCCGGCCGATCAGTCTGCGATCATCATTCACGGCGATGCTCCTATCGCAGCGTGTAGAGATACGCCGCGATATCCCGTGCTTCGCCGTCCGTGACGCCGAGGTTGGGCATGGCGGTTCCCGGCTCGATGGACTGGGGCACTTCGATCCACTGCACCAGATTCTCGCTGGTGTTGGGCACCTCGCCGGCGATGTACACGCGCCGTCCGAATGCCGTGAGCGGTGGCCCTACCACGCCCTGCGCGTCGCGAAGACCGGGGATCATGTGACAGGACCCGCAGCCGAACCGGTTGATCGCCACCTTGCCGCTGTCGGCGTTTCCCTGGGCCACCAGGCGATACGGTTCGCTGCCGCCCGTACCGGCGCACGCTGCCGGCATCACGGCCGCCACCACTATCGCGGCGAGGAGCACTCCTGACGCCCGCGCTCCAGCCATTATCCGTTCTCGTGTCATCGCGCTCCCCCGTTCAGATCCGCATCCAGCGCCGGCCGCCGTAATCGGCAGCGTCCGGATCCTCTTCGCCAAGCCAATTCACGAACAGCCACCCGGCCGCGATCAGATACGCGAGACTCGCCGGCACCCACATGATGACGCCGGCGAGCTGCTGGTCCTGTAACGGCGTGAGATGCCACGCCGCTGTCGTCGCCAGGTGCGCCGTGTACCAGGGCGACGGCGCGAACGTGAGAATCGCGCCGAGTGCTCCCATGAGCATGCCGGCGGTGGCGACATACACCACGCCGGCTCCGTACCCCAGCCGGCGTCGCCCGGTGGGTTGAAACACTATCCACCAGAACAGCACGCTCGTGCCGAGAAGCGTGAGATGCTCCAGCGCATGGATCCGCGTGTCGTTCAGCGCCCATCCGTAGGGCGCCGGGAGATGCCAAAAGAAGAGTGCGAGCATGGTCAGCAGCCAGGCGGCGAGCGGCGTCCCGATGGGGCGACCAACCGCGCGGAGTGTCAGTGCACGGCGCCAGCGTCGCGCCAACCCGTGTCGTGGCGTAGTCGGGAGCGCCCACAGCAATGGCAGCAGCGTCTCGCCGAAGACCAGCAGCGGCGCCACGACGAGCATGAGCAGCAGGTGCTGCACCATGTGCGCGGAGAAGAGCGCCTCGCTCATGGCATCGAGTGGCGACAGGAGCGCAACCAAGAGCACGGCGAGCGCGGCCGCGAAGCAGGAAATCTGGCGGCGATGGATGACGCGCCCTCGCCCCGCCGAACGCCAGAGCCGGCGCACGCCCACGGCATACCACGCGGTCAGCACCACGACGCCCGTCACCACGCCGGGCTCGATGCTCCACGCCCGCCAGATCCCCGCCGGACTAGGCGCCATAGAGACACGCCGGCACGATGAACAGTGCGAAGCTGCTCAGAATGATCGCGAGCGCAAAGAGTCCGCTCGACAGCATGCCCGCATATGCCATGAAGCGCGTGCGTCCTTCGCCGGCATCCAACAGTGCGCCGTAACCGCCGCGGTGCTCACCTTTCGTGAGCCTCCAACTGTGCCAGGACACCGCTCCCGCCACGAGCGCGCCGATGAGCGCGGCGATTTCCACCACGAGGGCGACCCACCAGGTGCCGTCAAACGTCGGCACCGGGAGCGGCAGCGCCTGGGGAAAGCAGAAATGCGCGGTGATTGTATAGTTGACCAGCTCCTGCAGACTCCAGAAGAGCGGGCCGCCAAACAGCCCGAACCAGAGCGCCTGGGTGTTCACCCCGTCGCGGAGGGGCGATGGATGCGGCGCGGCGGTCACGGCCAGCTCCGGCCCCTCCGGGCGTGTCGCGGGCGGATCCTCGTGCCAGGTCATCGCGCGCGCGCCCTCACCCGAGGCGCGGTGAGATGTAGAGACTCAGAAATACGACAATCCACACGACATCCACGAAATGCCAGTACAGCGCGACGTTCGAGAGCGCCAGATGGCGCGTGGCGGTGAAGTGTCCGGCCCACGCGCGCGCCTGCACGAAGATGTTCATCAGCAGTCCCGCGGCCACGTGCGCGCCGTGAAATCCCGTGATCGTGAAGAACAGCGAGCCGTACGCGTGCGTGGCGGGCGTGAACGACTGGTTAGAATACTCGAGCCCCTGGAGCGCGAGAAACAGCAAGCCCAGTACGAGCGTCACCAGCAGGCCGATGCGGAGCTGGGCCTGTCGTCCCTTCCTGATAGCGGCTTCGGCCCACCACATGGTGCCGCTGCTCACGATGAGAATGATCGTGTTGGGCAGCGAAAGACGGAGCGCGGGGTTGCCATCGGGCGGCCAGGCGCCGCGCGCCATGGAGGCCAGATAGAAGTAGCTGAACAGCAGATAGACGAAGAACGACGCTTCCGTCGCGATCAGCAGCATCATCCCGAGGTGTCCGGGTGCGCGCCGATCCTGCGGACTGATCGGGAGATCGTATGGACGAGCACCCACGGCCATGATC
>JBOHTE010000656.1:0-8946 GCA_050733555.1 Gemmatimonadaceae bacterium
CCGCTATCTCGATCTGCGCCGGCCCGAGCTGATGCGCAATTTCATTCTGCGGCACCAGCTCATGCAGACGACGCGGCGTGTGCTGTCCGAGCGGGGATTTCTCGAGATCGAAACGCCGATCCTCACCAAGCCCACGCCTGAGGGGGCGCGCGATTACCTCGTCCCGAGCCGCGTGCAACCCGGCGAATTCTACGCGCTGCCGCAATCGCCCCAGCTCTACAAGCAGTTGCTCATGGTGGCCGGCTTCGATCGCTACTTCCAGATCGCGCGCTGCTTTCGCGATGAGGATCTGCGCGCGGACCGCCAGCCCGAGTTTACGCAGATCGACATCGAGGCGTCATTCGTCACGCCCGACGACATCCATGCGCTCACCGAAGATCTCCTCACGGCGCTGTGGCGGGAGGGTGGCGTGGAGATCCGCACGCCGTTTCCCCGTATGACCCATACCGATGCCGTGGAGCGCTACGGATCGGATCGCCCCGACCTGCGCTTCGGGCTCGAGTTGTTCGATGCCAGCGACGTTTTCCGGCGAAGCGAGTTCGCGGTGACCCGCGCGGCGCTCGACGCAGGCGGTCGCGTGCGCGGCATTCGCGTACCCGGCGGCGGCGCGCTGTCGCGCAAGCAGGTGGACGCGCTCGAAGCGGTGGCCAAGGGAGCCGGCGCCAACGGCCTGCTCCGCATGAAGCGGGATGCCGGCACGCTCACAGGGCCGGCGGCCAAGTACCTGCCGCCTGGTGCAGCGGACGCGCTCGGTCTCGCGGATGGCGACCTCGCCCTGTTCGTCGCGGCGCCTGATCACATCACCAGTCCCGCGCTCGATCGCGTGCGTCAGGACGTGGCACGCGTGCTCGACCTGGTGCCCGCGGAGGCACGCTGCTTCCTCTGGGTGACGGACTTCCCGTTGTTCGAGCGTGATTCCGTGAGCGGCCTGCTTGGGGCCGTACACCACCCGTTCACCGCGCCGCGTCCCGATGACGAGGTCCTGCTTGGGCAGCATCCCGAGCGCGTGCACGCGCTGGCGTATGACGTCGTGCTGAACGGCACCGAGCTGGGCGGAGGCAGCATTCGCATCGCGGACCCGCGATTGCAGCAGCGGGTGTTCGCGCTGCTGGGCATTGACGAGGCCACGGCCACGAAGCGATTCGGCTTCCTGCTCGAAGGGCTGCGCGCCGGGGCGCCGCCGCACGGCGGGATCGCCCTGGGATTCGACCGGATCGCGATGACGCTCGCCGGCGCGCCGTCGCTGCGCGATGTCATCGCGTTTCCCAAGACCACCCAGGCGCGGGCACTGTTCGAAGGCGCGCCGAGCCCCGTTCCGGAGCAGGATCTGCGTGAGCTGCACGTCCGACTCGCCGAGCCGGTCGCGGAGGCGTCGTCGCGTGAGTGACGAATCGGTCACCAGTCGGCTGAACGCGGAAGGCGCCGATCCGCTCACGCTGGCCGGCGTGAACGACGCGAATCTGCTGGAGCTGTCGCGTCTGACCGGCGTGAAGGTGTCGCTTCGCGGCGATGCACTCTCGCTGTCCGGCCCGACCGCACTCGTGGACCGCGCGCAGCCGCTCGCCCAACGCATGCTCGACGCAGCGCGCCAGCTCCTGCCGCTCACGCCCGATGATATCCTGCGCATGAGCCTCGAGATCGCGGCCAATGGCAACGGTTCCGCGCCGGCGACGGACGAGCAGCGCATCGTCCTGGCGGGCGTGCGCCGGATCATTCAGCCCAAGACGCCGGGACAGGGTGAGTATCTGCGTCGCATCGCGGAGAACGACATCGTGATCGGCATTGGACCCGCCGGGACAGGCAAGACGTATCTCGCCGTGGCCATGGCGGTGGATGCGCTCGCCCGCAAGCGCGTGCGCCGGATCATCCTCGCACGCCCCGCCGTTGAAGCCGGCGAGAGTCTTGGTTTCCTGCCGGGCGATCTGCAGGCCAAGGTCGACCCCTATCTGCGGCCGCTCTACGATGCGCTCGATGACATGATGCCGCCCGAACGGGTGCAGAAGGCGCTGGAAACCCGCACGATCGAGATCGCGCCGCTGGCGTACATGCGCGGGCGCACGCTGGCCGACGCCTTCGTGATCCTGGACGAGTCGCAGAATGCGACGAGTGCGCAAATGAAGATGTTCCTCACGCGCCTGGGCGTGAACTCCAGGGCGGTCATCACCGGGGACACGACGCAGATCGATCTGCCTACACGCGAGCAATCGGGGCTCATTGAAATCGAACGGATCCTCAGCGGCATCGATGGCATCGCCATCCAGTATCTGACAGACGCGGACGTCGTGCGACACCGGCTGGTACGGGACATCATCAAGGCCTACGCGCGCGACTCGGGAGCGGAGTAGCCATGGTCCTGCGACCATCGCTGAAGCCGCCCGACATCCTGCCGGCGAGTGAAGGGCATGTCGGGCGAGTCGTGTATCACGGCATTCGCATCGGCCTGCTGGTGGTCCTTGCCGTGCTCACCTATCTGCTCTTTCCGAGCGCGCCGGCCGTGGACTCGCCGATCTTCGAGGTGGGATCGGTCGCCACGGACAACGTGATCGCGCCCTTTGCCTTCACCGTAAAGAAGACGGATGCGGAGTTGGCTCGTGAACGGGATGAGCTGGCTCGGTCGGTGAAGCCGCTGTTCAATTTCCGGCAGGCCGCGCTGGATTCGGCGGAGCAGGGGCTGCGCACGTTCATGGACTCGATGGCGGCGACAAGCAACCGGCCGGGTCATGGCCGCCCGGGCTCGCCCGCGGAGCGTACCGCCATCGAACGATCGGCCAGTTCCCTCGATCTGACGCTCACGCCGCCGGAAGCAGACTATCTCTCCAACACGGCGCGCCGGCGTGGCATGGAGGACGGACTCCGCCGCGCCATGGCGCGCTGGCTGTCGGTCGGCGTCGCCGCGAGCGCCGAGCTCGATGATCTGCACAGCGAGGTCATCGTTCGACACGGTTCCGACGAGCATGCGGTCCTGGCCGACAGTCTGCCCACGTTCGGCACCTTTCTCGGCCACGCGCGTGCGCTGCAGCCCGATGCGAATTCCTCGGTCGCCAATGGGCTGTATCTCAAGCTGCTCAGCGCGTTCTTCCATCCCACGGTCCGCCTGGATCGCGTGGCCACGGAGTCGAGACGCCAGGAGCTCCGCAATTCGGTGGACGTGAACCAGTACACCGTTCGTGCCGGTGAGAAAATTGTCGGCGCTCACGAAGTAGTCGGCAAGGCGGAGTTCGACAAGATGCGCGCGCTGCACGACGCCGTGCAGAGCCGTGCGTCCGGCCAGCGCGCCGTGGGTCGCATCGCGGGCAGCGTCGCCTACAATGCGCTCGTGCTCGCCATCTTCGGCATTGCCATCGTGCTCTTCAGGCCGCAGCTCTACCGCTCATTCCGGTCGCTCACACTGTTCGGGGCGGTGTTCCTGATCGTGCTGGTCGCGGCGGCACTGGCGGCACGCTGGCAACCGGTGCATCCGGAGCTCGTCCCCGTGGCGCTCGCTGCCATCATCCTGAGCGTGCTGTTCGACTCGCGCATCAGCATGATCGGCGCGATGATCCTGGCTGTGCTGGTTGGCGGGCAGAGTGTCTATCGGGGGACCAATGCGCTCTTCATCAATCTCGTCGGCGGAGCCGCGGCCGCACTGAGCGTGCGCGTCATCCTGCGACGCGAGCAGTCGTACCAATACGTCATCACGATCGGCATCGCCTATCTGAGCGCGGCCCTCGCGATCGGGCTCACCCTGGGCTGGACGGCGTCATCCATCGCATCCAGCGCCGGGCTGGGGATCGCGAACGCGGTGGTGTCCGTGGTCTTTGCGATGTTCCTGGTCCCGCTGGCCGAGCGTTTCACCGGCATCACGACACCGCTCACGCTCATCGAATATTCGGATCTCAATCGTCCGCTGCTGCGGCGCCTGAGTCTCGAAGCGCCCGGCACGTACGCGCACACCATCGCGATGGCCAACCTCGTGGAAGCCGCGTGCAACGCGATCGGCGCGAACGGCCTGCTCGCCCGGGTGGGGACGTACTATCACGACATCGGAAAGCTCAAGAAGCCCCAGTTCTTCGTGGAGAATCAGGCGGGCGGCAGGAATCCGCACGACAAACTCAAGCCATCCACGAGCGCGTCCATCATCCGCAATCACGTGCGCGAGGGCGTGGAGCTGGCCGCCGAGCATCACATCCCGGCGGCCATCGCGGCGTTCATCCCGGAGCATCATGGTACCGCCTCCATTGCGTACTTCCTGGAGAAGGCACGCGAGCGCGACGGCGGCGCGTCGCCGAACACGGCGGAGTTCGTCTACCCGGGGCCGACGCCCCAGTCCGCCGAAACCGCGATCTGCATGCTCGCCGATGGGGTCGAAGCATCCGTGCGTGTGCTGCAGGAGCCGACGGCGCCGAGGATACGTGAGGTGATCGACCGCATCGTGCGGCTGCGCCTGGAACAGGGACAGTTGCGTGACGCGCCGCTCACGCTCCGCCAGATCGAGATCGTGAAGGAACAGTTCGCGCGCGTGCTCACGGGCATGTATCACAGTCGCATCGACTATCCCGCGGCGAGCGGGGGCATCACCTCGGAGACGGCATCCGGATGACGCTCGTCGTGGACGTACAGACCACAGGGATGCGCATTCCGCTGTCGCGGGCCCGCGTGGCGAAGATTGCGTCCGCCGTGCTGGTGGCGGAGCGGGTGCGACGCGCATTCCTCTCCATCACGTTCGTGAGTTCGGGAGCCATGGCCGGGCTCAATCGCCGGCATCTGCGCCACCGCGGCGCCACCGATGTCATTGCCTTCGGATTCGAGCGTGCCGCGCGCGTGCCGGTCCTGGGAGACATCTACATCGCTCCGGCCGTTGCCCGCCGCCATGCCCAGGAGCTGCGACGGCCGGTGCGGGAGGAAATCGCCCGACTCGTGGTGCACGGCACGCTGCACGTGCTGGGCTATGACCACCCGGACGGGGAGGAGCGGAGTGCGTCCCGCATGTGGCGCCGCCAGGAGATGCTCCTCGGGCGCGCGCTGAGGAGCTCCTCGTGACCGCCGTCGCACTCATTGTCGCTGTCGTCGCGCTGGCGCTGGGGGCGCTCTGTTCCATCATGGACGCTGCCATCCTCGCCGAGATGGAGGAGCCTGGCGGGTCCGACACCGAGGGTATGACGGGCGGCCTGCGCAGCCAGACGCACCGGGCGCTCGCGATTACGCGACTGCTGATGAACCTCACGGCGGGGCTGGCCGGCGCCGTGGGACTGAGTCTCGGCTCGCGGCCGCGGCAGCTTGCCGTGGGTCTCGCCGTACTCATTGCCCTCGTGGTGCTCATCGTCTCCGAGCTCGCGCCGCGCGCGGCGGGTGCGGCGCTTGGTGCTCGCGCACGGCGCGCACTGCATGCGCCGGTCGTGGTGCTCCAGACCGTCGTGCGGCCGCTCACGAGCGCCGGCGCCGCCCTGGACCGGCTGCTCAGGCGCGTGCTGCCGCCCGTGCGGCCGCGTGACGCGGATCGCGATGTCACCGCCGACCAGTTTCGCCGGGTGGTCCAGGCCGACGCGAGTGTGCGCGCCGAGCAACGCGCCATCCTGCACCGCGTCTTCTCTCTGGGCGATACCGAGGTGCATGAAGTGATGCTGCCGCGCGTGGACATCGTCGGGATCGAGAGCGGGACGCCCTGGTCGGAGGCGCTCGACCGGGTGCGCAGCTCGGAGCACTCCCGCCTGCCGGTCTTCACCGAGACGCTGGATCACATCACCGGCATCCTCTTCGCGAAGGACCTGCTCCCGCCCGTGATTGGCGGATGCGAACCAACCGGCGGCTGGGAGTCGCTGGTCCGGCCCGCGACGTACATTCCGGAAAGCAAGGCCATTGATGCGCAATTGCGTGATTTCAAGTCCGCGAGCGCGCACATCGCCATTGTCGTCGACGAATTCGGCGGCACAGCCGGATTGATCACCATCGAAGACATTCTCGAGGAGATCGTCGGTGACATTCGGGATGAGCACGATACGGAGGAGCCGGCCATCCGGTCGGAGAACGGGTGCCGCTTCTGGGTCTCCGGACGCGTGACGCTGGACGATCTGTCCGATGCGCTCGGGCACGCGTTCGCGCGGGAGGACGTGAGCACCGTCGGCGGACTGATCTTCGAGCTGCTGGGACATGTACCGCAAGCCGGTGAGGAGCTCCGCCTCGACGGCTTTCGCGTCGTGGTGGAGCGCGTCGTCCGTCGCCGGGTGGACCGCGTGTACTTCGAGCGCCAGGATGCCGCCGCGGAGCGCGCGTCGTGATCACCGTCCTGCTCACCCTCGTCGCGCTCCTCCTGGTCGCGTGGCTCACCGCGGCAGCGACAGCGGTTCGCTCCGTGAGTCGCATCTGGCTGCGCCACTGGGTGGAGCGCCAGCTTGCCGGAGCGGGCACGATCGAGGCGTACCTCGCTCGACCCCATCGCCTGGTGCTCTCCGCGAGCGCGGGCGTGGCCGTGCTGGTCACCCTCGCCGGTGCCGTCCTCGGTGCGCAGCCGCACGCCGCCGGGTGGCAACTCACGCTCGAGGGCATTGCGCTCGCGATCGCCCTGCTGGTGATCGGCCAACTGGTGCCGAGGGCGATCGCCCGGCGTTTTGCGCCGGGGCTGATTCCCGTGCTGCTGCCGCCGCTGCACGCGGCCGCCTGGGTGCTGGCGCCGCTGCTGCGTGCCACGCGCACGGTCGGGCGCGCCATCAACCCGCCGCACCGGACCCGTCCCGCATCGCCGCGTGATGGCATTGCCGATCTGCTCCGCGAGGACGAGCTGGAAGGCATCGGCGAGCCGGACGAGATCGATATCATCACCGGCGTCGTGCAATTCGGTGAGAAGGTGCTCCGCGACGTCATGACGCCACGCACGGAGGTCTTCGCCGTCGACGCGACGCTGGCGCCGGCCGATATGGCGCGCAGTGTCGCCCAGTCCGGCTACAGCCGCGTGCCCGTCTTCCGCGATTCGCTGGATGAAATCATCGGCATCGTGCACGTGCTGGATGTGCTCACGACCGCCGGCGAGCGCTGGCCGCTGCTCGGCGAGGTGTCGCATGCGCCGGCTACCAAGCGATGCAGCGAGATGCTGTTCGACATGCTGCGTGGCCAGCGCCACATGGTCGTCGTCCTCGACGAATTCGGCGGCACCGCAGGCGTCGCCACGCTCGAGGATGTCCTGGAGGAGCTGGTGGGTGACATCCGCGACGAGCATGACGAGCCCGTATCGCCCGAACCGTCCATTGCGCCGAGCGCGCTCGTGCTCGATGCCTCGACCCCGCTCGACACGGTGCGCCGTCAGCTGGACGTCGAGCTGGTGCCCGGGGACCACGATGCGGCCCAGTCCATTGGCGGATTGCTCGTCCGCGGACTCGGCCGGATTCCCGTGGTGGGCGAGCGCTTTCGCCTTGGCGACCTGGAGGTGACGGTGATCGACGCGGAGCCGGCGCGCGTACGTCGGCTCCTGGCGCAGCGCGGCGAGAACACCCGCGCCATCGAACTCAAGTTCACGCGTTGACGTGCGCGCCTTCCAGGTATTCTGGCGGCTGCTCCCATTCCTCATCGGCTTTCTCCGCGACCGGCGCCGGTGGGTCGTGGTTGGGCGACCCCGCCGGCTTCCCGACCGTGCGCATCAGCGACGCGCCGCGCGCCTGACGGCCACTGTGGCGGCGTTGGGTCCAACGTTCATCAAGTTGGCGCAGGTGTTCGCGTCTCGAGCCGATCTGCTGCCCGAACCCTACCTCGGCGAGATCAGCAAGCTGACCGACAGCGTGCCGGCGCTGCCGGCGCGTGATATCGAGACGGTCATCGAGCACGAGCTGGGCCGGCCCGTGGGCGCCGTGTTCGAGCACTTCGAGTCCGAGCCGCTGGCCGCCGCATCGCTCGGACAGGTGCACCGCGCACAATGTCGCGGCCGCGACGTCGTGGTGAAGGTGCTGCGCCCCGGTGTGGAAGAACTGGTGGCGGTGGACCTCGGCGCCGCGTTCCGCATTCTGTTCTTCGCGAACGTGCTGTTCCCCAATCATCACACGCGCGCCATTACCACGATGGTGCGCGAGTTCTCCAAGCGCATCGAGGAGGAGATGGACTTCCGCGAGGAGGCGCGCAACGCGGATCTCATCCGCGCGAATCTCGCGCGCGATGCGCGCATCGTCGTACCGGATGTGATCGCGGGGCTCACCACGCGCCGCGTCCTCGTGCTGCAGTACATGGAGGGCACCAAGGTCGACCGGCTGCAGGAGCGGATCGCTTCGGGCGACATTTCGCTGCCGGCACTGCTCCAGACGATCGTGGAGATCTATGCGCAGATGATGCTGATCGATGGCATCTTTCACGCCGACCCGCATCCGGGCAATCTGCTGGTTGCCCCGGACGGGCGGCTCGTGCTGCTCGATTTCGGCATGGTCGTGCGTGTGGAGCATGCCACGCGCGTGCGCCTCATCCAGACCATTCTCGCCGCGGCGCGCCAGGACGTCGACGGCGTGATCGCCGGATTCTACGAGCTGGGCCTCCTCGATCCGGAAGTGGACCGCGGGACGGTGCGGGACGCGGCGCGCGCGCTGATGTCCGTGGCATTCACCCCGGACGCCGGACCACGGCAGGTCCAGCGCATCGTCAATGAGGTCATGGCCACCTTCTATCAGTGGCCCGTGATGCTGCCCAGCGAATTCGTGTATCTGGGGCGCGCCGCGGCGCTCGCCGAGGGAATCGCCATCCGGTACGACCCGAGCTTCAACAGCGTTCGCTTCGCCAGCCCGATCATCAAGTCCATGGCCGCCCGGCTGCTCGCGGCGGGCGCCGATGATCCGCGGGAAATGGTGCATGATGCGCTTGCCGATCTGGCCGCCATGGCGCGCGAGCTGCGCGATGTGCTGCGCCGCGCGGAGCGCGATGAGCTCCGCGTTCGCGCCCATCCGCGCGACGTCATCGAGCTGCAGCAGTTCCTTGCGGGCCAGACGCGACGCATCATTC
>JBOHTE010000657.1:0-7590 GCA_050733555.1 Gemmatimonadaceae bacterium
CGGGGGAGCAGAGCGGACCCGCCGTACCGAGGGTCCGCGACGCTCCCCCGCGCGGGTGGCGGGGGGCGCGCGCCCCGCGCGGGCAGCCGGCACACCCCACTCCCTTCCAGCTACCAGCTACTAACATCTATCTCTCCCGCTCGTCCACACTATACCATGCAATGGCACGCTGTTTTCCTGCTCTCGATTGCGCTGGGGTGTTCGGCGCACACACCGGGGGCACCCGGAGCGCCGGCACCGGCGCCGGCGTTACCCGTCGTGCTGCCCTCCGCGCAGGAGGTGGCGCTGCGCACCCAGACCGCCGATCAGCAGATTCGGCAGGCGCTCGACCGGCTGACCTTCGGCGCGCACCCGGGTGACTACGAGAAGGTGCACGAGATCGGAGTGGACCGGTGGATCGCCGGCCAGCTCGATCCCGCAGGAATCGATGATCGCGCCACGGATGCGTTCATGTCGCACTTCCCGACACTCGCCAGCGCGCCCGCCGACCTGGTGCACGAGTATCCGCCGGCCCGTCTCGTGAAGGCGCAGGCGAAGCGAAGGAAGGGGACGGAGCGCGGAGCGCCGGCCGGCACGACAGGCGACACGGGAAAGAAGAACGCGGGGCCGGTATTCACGCACGAGGATTCCGTCGAGCTGCGGCAGGCGCGGCGCGAGGCGCAGCGCGTGGTCGCCGAGGTGCAGTCCGCCAGGGTAGCGCGCGCCGTGATGAGCGACCGACAGTTGCTGGAAGTCATGACGGACTTCTGGGAAAACCACTTCAACGTCTTCGCGGGCAAGGGACCCGAGCGCTATTATCTGGCGTCGTTTGACGAGAACGTGATTCGCCCGAACGCGCTGGGCAAATTCCGCGACCTGCTCGAAGCCGTGGCGAAGAGTCCGGCGATGCTCTACTACCTGGACAACTGGGAAAGCACGGCCAACCCGGACGAGCCGACGCTGGCCGCGGTGCCGCGTGGTCGGACGCGCGGACGTTCCCGATTTCCGCAGGCGCCGGGCCTCCGGCCCGGGCGCCGATTCCCGCAGGGCGCTGCCGCAGGCGGGCGCCCGATTCCCGCGGGCGAGGGCGCTTCCCGCACGAGGGCGAAGGCCGCAGCCGCCCGTCCCAAGGGCCTCAACGAAAACTACGGCCGCGAGCTCATGGAGCTCCACACCATTGGTGTGGACGGCGGCTACACGCAGGCCGACGTCATCGCCGCGGCCCGTGCCTTCACCGGCTGGAGCATTGACCGTCCCAACCAGGGCGGCGCGTTCATCTTTCGTCCCGCCATGCACGATGCCGGCGTGAAAGTTTTTCTGGGCGACACGCTCAGGGCGGGACGCGGCATCGAAGACGGCGAGCGGGTGCTCGACATGCTCGCGAACAGTCCGGCGACCGCGCACTTCATCGCGACGAAGCTCGTGCGACGCTTCGTGAGTGATTCGCCACCCCCGGCACTCGTGGACCGCGCGGCCGCGACGTTCACGCGCACGGACGGCGACATCCGCGAGACGCTGCGCACCATCTTCACGTCGAGCGAGTTCTTCTCGCACGAGGCGTACAAGGCAAAGGTCAAGACTCCGTTCGAGCTCGTGGTGAGCGCGCTGCGTGCGACGGACGCGGCGCCGGATACCACGCCACGCACGGCACAGCTCATCGCGCGGTTGGGCGAACCGATCTTCGGCCACCGCGATCCCAACGGGTGGCCAGAGACGGGCGACGCGTGGATCAACACGGGCTCCATTCTCAATCGCATCAACTTCGGGCTCGCGTTCGCGGCCGGGCGACTGCCGGGCGTCTCCATTGCGGGATGGGAGCACGGGGAAGGGCTGGACACGCTGCCGCGCGCCGCGCAGGTGGACGCGGTGATCGGTGCGCTGCTTGGCGGCGAGGCGTCGCCCGATACGCGCAAGGTGCTCGTGCAGGGCGTGAACCCGTTGCTCGCGAGCGCAGCACCGGCGTCCGTGGCGCCAGCGACGAACGTCGAGGGATTCGCGCAGCTCGTCGGGCTCGCGCTGGGCGCGCCCGAATTTCAGCGACGGTAAAGAGGCAACCATGAACCGACGCGTGTTCGTGAAGTCGGGCGCGCTGGCGCTCGTCACCATGGGACTGAGCCCGACGTTCCTCAAGCGCACGGTGTTCGCGCAGGCGCTGCCGAAGACCTCGAAGGGCAAGGTGCTGATCTGTCTCTTTCAGCGCGGCGCGGCCGACGCGCTGAATGTCGTCGTGCCGCACGGCGAGGACGAGTACTACCGGTTGCGTCCGACGATCGGCATTCCCCGTCCGACGAAGCTCATGGCCGGATCGGCTGGTGTAGGCGGTGGAGCGCCCGCCGCCGTGGACCTGGATGGGTTTTTCGGACTGCACCCATCGCTTGCGCCGTTCAGGGAGCTGTGGGACCGTGGGCTGCTCGCGCCGGTGCACGCGGTGGGCTCGCCGAGCACGACGCGCTCGCACTTCGACGCGCAGGATTTCATGGAGACCGGCACGCCCGACGTGAAGTCCACGACGGATGGTTGGCTCAATCGCTATCTCGCGGTGCAGGGCACGTGCGCGGAGTGCGCGGTGCGGTCGTCACCGTTTCGCGCCGTTGCGCTGTCGCAGCAAACGCCGCGCATTCTCGAAGGGCCGACGCCCACGATCGCGATGGCGAGCATTGGGGAGTTCAGCATTCGCGCGACGGGGAGCGATGTCGAGCGGCTCGAGGCGTTGTACCGCACCGGGAGCGCGGACCTCATCCACGGCACGGGCACCGAGACGTTCGACGCGATGAAGATGCTGCGCGCGGCGAAGCCGGGGCAGTACGCTCCGGCCAACGGCGCGGAGTATCCGCGCTCGCCGTTCGGGCAGGACCTCAGGCAGATCGCACAACTTATCAAGAGCGATGTGGGCCTCGAGATCGCGTTTGCCGACGTGGGCGGATGGGATACGCACGTGAATCAGGGGAACGTGACAGGGCAGCTCGCCGCACGGCTCGCGGATTTCGGCACGTCCATCAGCGCAATCGTGACCGATCTGGGCGACCGGATGGACGATGTCGTCATCCTCACAATGTCCGAGTTCGGGCGCATGGCAAAGCAAAACGGGAACGGTGGCACGGATCACGGGCATGCGGGCGCGATGTTCGTAATCGGCGGCAGCGTGCAGGGGCACAGGGTGCACGGCCGGTGGCCAGGGCTCGGGCCGGACCAGCTATACCAGGGGCGCGACCTCGCGCTCACGACCGACTTCCGGAGTGTGTTCTCGGAGATCGTGTGCAAGCACCTCGGCGCGGTGGATGTCGGAAAGCTGTTCCCGGGTTTCGAGGCCAGGCGCGAGGAGTGGGTGGGAGTGCTGGGGTGACGTCGGTCGCCTGTCGCTGGTCGCCTGTCGCTGGTCGCTGGTCGTTGGTCGCCGACTCCCTTAACTACCGAGCGTGTTGAGGGTCAGACCCTCTTCCTGTCGGCCAGCCGTGCCTTCCGTGTGATTCGCGCAGGTAACGGCCGGCGCACGCTCAGGTAACTGCCTTCGCGCATCGTGTGCACATACCACGGCGTCATACGGAGGCATACCCATGACGGCAGCGCACGACAGCGACCGCGCGAACCCCGGCTCCCGCCGGCTCGTCTGGATTGCGGCGGTCATCCTCGCCTTCATCCTCGGCTACCTGCTCGCCCGGCACAATTGCGCGCGGGATCGGCTGGGTGGCGGAACGGGAAGCGGCGGCGTAGTCGCTCGTGGTGGTAGCGTAGTGGCAGCCCCCTCGCGCGGAAAGGTTGGTGGCGGCCCGGGCGATGCGACATCCAGCGGTGGCCGTAGCAACGCGGGGGGCGACGTGGACACCTCCAACGGAGGAAACGGCGGCGGAGGTGGCGGCGGAAGCGACGACCCGGGAAAGGGAGGGGGGTCGGGAAACATTCCGGCGGACTCCGGCTCCTTCAAGAAATCTCCCCGGCAAACGGATTCGCTCTCCACGAACTTCGTTGGCGGCCTCGCGAGCAGCAAGAGCAAGCTTGGCCGTGCCACGCTCGACTCCGCGCCTCCCGATCCGAAGCGCGACACCAGGACCGCCAACGACTTCAGTCTCGACGAGACTGGGCTGCCGCGCTATGGCGGCAGCGTCACGCACGTGGTCAGCTCGATCTCGACCAAAGCCGACACGCCGGGCGATACCGGCACGGCGGCCGGCATCATGACGACCGATTCCTTCGAGACCGTCACCGCATGGTATCACGCGCACATGCCGGCCGGGTGGCACGAAGTCGTACTGGGCGACCTGCAGCAGACGGCTCAGCAGCTCAGCCCGCAGAACATCATGAAGATGCTCTCGCAGGCCACGGGCACGGGAACGAGCCCGGATACGACCGCGACTGTTGCCGCCACCCCGGCCGGTGAGCGCAAGTCCGTGGCGCTCTGGACGGCGCCGGACAACGACCACCACCGCAACCGCGGCATAATGGTCGAGTCGCTTCCCGGCAAACCCACGACGGTCCTGCTCAAGCGGACAGTGCAGCCATGAACGCGCACGTAACGTGGCCGATGGATCGCGCGATTCGCTGCGCGACGATCATGGCCCTGCTTGCGGCGCCCGTGACAATGCTCGCGCAGAGCGCGCCGGCTCCCGATCCCGGCGAGCCGGGGGTCACGCTGACCGTTTCTCCTCCGGAGAATCCGGCACATGCGCCAATCACGATTTCGGGACTCGGCTATCCACAGGCCGGGACGCCGGTGCTGATCACCGTGGTGTCTCCCTCCGGCGCGCATTCGTCGCTCAACGCCACGCCCGACAAGACGGGTCACTACTCGACGACGTTCACCGGCACCGGTGAAACGGGCACCTACAAGGTCAGCGCCCAGGAGGGCGCCAAGGGCGCGGCGGTACGCGCCGAGTTCACGATCAAGACGTATCTCGTGGACATTGACGACGATATTGCTGACAATGAGGCGTTCCTGGAGGAGACGGGTGCCGTCGTGAAGGATGCGAAAAAGAAGGTCGCGAGCGTCCCCGAGTCTCCTGCCAGGACACAGACCGAACAGAAGCTGGACGCGCTCGATGATCAGATCACCGGGCTGCAGGCGCAATCGAAGAAGCTCGCGCAGGTGCTGCAGCCGTATCGGAGCATGGTAAGCGCTCGTCCGGACGTGGAACCCGTGCTGCAGGGGTTCTTCGATCACCTGGCCAAGCTCGATGCGGACAGCAAGGCGGCACGGGAGGCCGCGGCGCGGCAGATTGCGCAGAGTGCATCACAGATAGGCCGGTGCGACGCGATCGACCACGCGACCGAGGCGCTGAAGGCCGTGCCCGAGATGCTTACCATTGCGGAAAAACCATGGCAGTTCGCCGCGGCGTACATGACGAACCTGGCGAAATCCGAGCTGCCCACGTCCGCCGGTCCCACTGCCACCGCAACGGGGCAACTGGCAGGCAATCTGCCCGGTGCGGCCGGAAAGCCCACGGAATCACTGGCCGAGAACGAGCTCGAGATGGGATCGGAAACCGGGATCGCGGAGAAGCTGGTGGAGCACATTCCCGAGCAGTTTCGCGCGACGCCGCAGTACCGGTTCGTCGTGACGGAGACGAAGAAGTTCGTTCCGTCGGCTGTCGAGGGAAGCCGCACCATCGGCGACATGGTGAAGAAGGCCAGCTCGCTGGCCATGGACGTCACCGGATTTGTGGCGGGACAGACACTGGGCCAGCTCTTCGCCCGGTACTGCCAGAAGTTCCAGGGCGGGTTCCATGCGACGATGGTGGCGCACTTCTACAGCACGCCCAACGCTCAGGGACATCAGGTGGAGTGGTGGGGCTACTCCACCGAGATCCATGGAACGCTCGTGCTGCGCTATCCCAAGGAAGCCGCCGGAACGGCCGTGGCACTGACTGGAGAGCTGCAGGGCGGGGCGACGCGCTTCGGCTATCGCGAAAATGTGTTCAGTACCGATCTCTACGGAGCGATGATCAAGGGAGGGAAGGTCTGGCTGGTGGATGCCGCGCCGGCGGCCGGAGACATTGGATCGGGCGGGTTGGTGAACGCGATGCTGTCGCCAACGTCGTTCGTCATTCCGGTGACGGGACAGTTCGCGAACGGGAAGGTCTCGATCGACTTCAATGGCGCCAGTACCGATTTCAATACCGAGTACACCAGGTCCCACACGCTGTACATGGTGGTTGCACCGACGACGCTCAACCTGCCGGTATTCGGCCACTTTTCGCTGCCCTACGTGGGAGCGGAATTCATTCTGCATCATATCGCGCGCGGCGACTATTCGGTGCAGCAGGCGGGAAACGTGATGGTTATCGAGCGCACCCGGAAGACGGAATTCCCGGGCAAGGGGAACCTCGCGACCTACTCGATCACGCTCAAGGCCTGCAATCCCGGCTGCGACTGAACGGGGACCACGGGGGTGAACGAAACAGGGTCAGATTCGACGTCAAGGCACGTCCGTCAATGCGCGTCCGAACCCAGTTCCCTGGCCCCCACGATCCGGCTTCGCTCTGCGGCGCGACGCGCGCGAACGCGAAACGCGGCGTCGCCGTCATGCCAGACGCGCGAAACCACGCTCAGGTGAGCGGCCGCGCTGTCTGCCTCTCCCGCCGCCGCAAAGCTGCGCGCCAGCAGCTCATGCACCTCCGTGCGCGTGAGATAGAAGTTGGACGCATCCATGGGACCGCGCAGCGCTGCCTGCATCATGCGGATCGCATCGCGCGGCTGGCCGACGGCCAGCGAAGCGCGGGCGAATTCGGAGTTGGCGCGCGTGTATCCATCACTCGGCGACCAGATGGCGCGGCGCAGCTCCACCAGCTCACGCCGATGGTCGCCGCGCGCTTTCCAGAGGAGCGCGCGCAGGTAGTGTGGCAGTGTCCAGTCGCGTCCGTATGCGCTCAACCGCGCCAGCCCTTCGACGGTGTCGGCGAGTGCCGCGAGCCGTGCCGTGTCCCCTGCCGCCGCCAGCGCGGTGCCAACATGCGTGAGCATCCAGCAGCGCTGGCGCGCCAGCGAGCTGGGCGCGAGCGGTTGACCGGGCGGCGTCATGGCCGAGAGCGAATCAAACAGCGCGGCCGACTCCTGATACCGCCCCTGCTCGAACATCACCTGCGCTTCAGCGATGGCTCCGCTCTGATTGGCGGAGTCCGACTGGCTCAGACGGCGCAGCTCGCGCGCCGTCGAGAACGCGGCGTCGAGGCGTCCCTCATTCCGCTGCGCAATCATGAGCCACCACAGCTCCAGCTCCACGGTGCCCCGTCTCCCGTATCGCGAGTGCGCGGCAAGGAGCTGCTCCGCGGACGGAAAATCATCGACATGCATGTCGATGAGCGCCGTGGAGAGCGTCAGATCGGAACTCGCATCCAGCACCGTCAACTGTCGCGCGGCGTCCTCTGCACCCTGCGCGTGCCCTTCACGCGAGAGCACTTCGCGCATGGCCGCCCATGGCGCTGTCGAGCGCGGCCACCGCCGTATCCATTCACGCGCCACGCGCTCCGCCGCCGGCATGGAATCAGCAAGCAAATAGATATTCACCAGACCGCCGAACGCGTCGCACGTCTCGCACATCAGGTCTGTGGTGGCACCGGCGAGCGAGTCCGAATCAATCACGCGGCGCAGGTGCGGTACCGCGCCGAGGAAATCACCGAT
>JBOHTE010000658.1:0-2907 GCA_050733555.1 Gemmatimonadaceae bacterium
AAAACAGCGCAGCCCCCGATGAAGCCTTTGGCTTCACCGGGGGCCGCGCTGTTTTTGCCCAACCGATCAGTCTCCCGCCACCGCCGCTAAGCCACCCGATTCGTGCCGGCGTGCGGCACCACGAGCCTCACCACCCTTTCGGCCGATGGCCGACATATGACTGCGATCCTTGCTGACCATCTGGCCGCCCTTCCGTCCCGCTTCGCGCGCTTCATCCGCCGAGAATTCGTGCGCCGTGCCCTGTGCATGGGCCGCACGGCCACCCTTGCTCGCGATCTCGCGCTGCTTCACGGCATCCATGGCCGCGAATCCCCGGTTGCTCCTGCCGTTCGTGTTGCTGGCCATCATTCCAAACTCCCGCGTGTAGGGTCGTGTGGGCGGCGGCTCGTACACCCGGGGGAAATGGCTCACTTCCCGGAGACGCATCCGCAGCGCCGCCCGACACCGTTCAGGCATGCAATACGTGTTCCTCTACATTATATGGGACTCAATAGACCGCAACCGAGAAATCCATTCAATTTTCTTTATGCATCGGCTTGCGGTCACGAGTCCCCGCGCGCGAGTCTCCGGGTGCGGGATGCGGCACGCCATTCGCCGGTACGCGCTCACGTCGTACCGGCGATCCCGTTACCATGGCGACGCCTCGACGGTCCTCCCCATCAGGACCCCCAAGGGAAGCCACCATGCCCCACATTCGATACTCGCACGCGTTGCGCCGGCGCGCGATCGCTCTCGTGTCGCTCGTCGTGCTGCTGGCGGCGTGTCATGATCGCCCCACCGAACTCCTGCAAGGACCGAACCCGCCGTCTCCACCAACCGGGGAATCGCCCGACTCCACTGGCGTCATCATCGCCTCGGTGTCCACCACCGGCGCCGATCTCGATCCTGATGGATATACGTTCACGGTGGATACTTTCGTTGAGCGCACGGCGTCGCTCGACTCCACCGTCGTGTGGGACAGCATCCCGAAGGGAACCCATAGCGTCGCACTCTCCGGCCTCGCTGCCAACTGTTCCCAGGTCGATCCGCCGCCGGATTCGGTCACACTGACAGGACGCGATACCGCGATCGTGGCCTTCCACGTCGCCTGCGTCGCGCGCTCACTGGCTTTCGTCTCCAATCGGAGCGGCAGGTACCAGATCTACTCGATTCACAGTGACTCGTCCGGCCTCGCGCAACTCGGCGACGGCCAGTACGACGATCAGTCGCCATCGTGGTCAAGCGATGGCGCGAAGCTCGTGTTCAGCCGACGTCTCACGCCCGACACGACCGCCATCTACATCATGAACGCCAACGGCTCCGGCGCGACGCTCGTCACGAAGGCGGCGGGACTGGAGTGGCTCCCCACCCTGTCGCCCGATGGAAGCCGCATCGCCTTCCAGTTCATTGGCGACGGACAGATCTCGGTGTATGGCGTGAACCTGGATGGCAGCGGTCTCGCGAAGCTCGCGGACTCGGTGGGCTACGCCGACCGCCCCACCTGGACGCCCGACGGCTCGCGCATCCTGTACAGTAGCACCCGCACCGGCGTGTCGCAGCTCTACGCCATGAACCCCGACGGCGGCGACAAGGTGCTCGTGCCCACGCCCACGGCGCAGGCCCTGGCGCCCATGTATTCGCCCGACGGCCATCGCATCACGTACGTGGGACAGGATGCCGACGGCACGAAACGCGTCCACATCATGAACGGCGATGGCACCGGCGACTCCACCATCACCGACGGCTCCACGCTGGTGTTCCAACCCGCGTGGTCGCCGGATGGACTCAAGCTCGCGTACGTGGAGCTGCCGAGCGATGGGTCGAACAACTACGACATCTACATCGTGAACGCGAGCGGCGGCGGGCGCATGCGGCTCACGAGCGCGCCGGCGGTGGATGTGTTTCCGGTGTGGAAGCCTTAACGGCGGTCGTTGGTCGCTGGTCGGTGGTCGCGGGTCGGCGGTCGCTGGTCGCTGGGCGAGAAGGGGTGCTGCGAGCGAGGCGCACGGCGTGGCGTGTGACGAGACGCAGAGGGCGCAGCACGGAATAGAGTGCACGCAGACCAACGGGGAGTGACACGATGGATACATCGGCCAGCCGTGGAGAGGTGAGCAGCTCCACGCCGTAGCCAACGCGGTGGCGGAGCCGGTCGCGCACGTGCCACTGAAAGCGCACCAGCTCCGGCATGGCGAGCGGCTCGTCGGTGAAGAGGCGCGTGCGAATGGTCGCCGCGAGCTCGCGGGCGGCGCGCTCCTCGCTCGGCGGCCAGGGCGAGCGATCCGGCACGGTTCCTCCCGTCAGCTCGTGCGCAAGCCAGAGCCCAAGCGTGAGCATTCGTGCGGCGCCCAGATCGCGCGCCATGTGCGCGGCGGTGTCCCAGTCGAGGGAGTGCGCCGCGCGCGTGACCGCCGCCACGTCACGGATCCAGCCGAGCTGTGTCCAGGCGTGCTTGGAGCCATGGACGCACAGGTACACGAGCTGCGCTTCCCACGAGAGCGCTGGCACCATGCGCCCCAGCACCGCGACCTTTTGCGCGTGGCGCCACGCCCAGCCGTCATCCGCTCGCGCGCGGGCTCCGGCATCGTGGCGGCCGAGTCCCCAGTGCAGCTCGAGCATCGTGCCATCGCGATCGCTCACGAGCGCCTCGTGATAATCGGCCGCGACGAGCGCCGCGTCGGCGCCGCCATTCTCCTCGAGCGGCGTGAGCGCGCGATAGCCCGCTTCGCGCAGCACGTCGCGTGCGTGCGGCACATTGGCGCGCGCGATGAGCAGGTCGAGATCATAGAACTGGCGGAGCGTGACGTCGCCGTACGCCAGGATCGCGAGCACCGGTCCCTTAAGGGGGATCACGGGAATGGCCGCCGCCTGGAGGCAGTCGAGCAACTCCACCAGGCGCTGCGTGAGCATGACGTTGCGGAGCGCGTTCTC
>JBOHTE010000659.1:0-1804 GCA_050733555.1 Gemmatimonadaceae bacterium
GCCGCTGGTTGTTCCTCGCGCCATCAATGAAAAGAGGAGGCCGGCCAGGGCCGAAATGGTCGTGCCGCCCACCGCGAATGCGCTGGCGACCGCCGGCATGCTGTGGCCGGCGATCACCATGATCAACTGGACGACGGTCGCGATGACGGTGGACTTGATGAGGGGGGCCTGCTGTTCGGAAAGACCAGGCATGCGAACCTCCCGACGTGGGGTGGGATCCAACGCGACCGCAACCGAAGGGAAACGCTCCGTACACTGCCGGCCTCGGCAGCGCGGTCGCGAAAATGGAGCGCGTGCTCACATTTCGCAACAGCCGGTGATGCGTGCATCATTCCCCTCTCACTTTCTCACCGGAACAGTTGACGTGAACGTTCGTGCGGCCATCCCGGGCGATGCGCGTGACATCAAGGCGCTCGTGGATCTCTACGTACCCGATGGCACACTGCTCCCGCGGACGCAGGATTTCATTCGTGAGCACTGCGCCGATTTCCTGGTCGTCACGGATCGTGACCGGATCGTCGGCTGCGTGCACCTCGACGACTACGCGCCGAGTCTGAGCGAGATCCGTTCACTCGCTGTCTCACCCGACATGCAGGGGCACGGTATCGGCATGGCGCTCGTGCAGGCCGCGGAGGACCTCGCGGTGCAACGTCACGTGCACACGATTTTCGCGGTGAGCAATTCGGAGAAGTACTTCCTCGCGCGTGGCTTCGGCGCGCGGCACATCCCGGAGCTGGATCCAGAGCGCAGCGAGGTGAGCAGGTATAAAGGGGTATACGCGAAGGATCTGGTGGTTGGTGGCTGGTAGGGGGCATTTCCACACCCATTCCCAATTCCCGATTGCCCATTCCCCTCAGGAAGCTCCAGAGAGCTCCACGTAGCTCCACGCAGTTCGCGGTCCCCCGTCCCTCAGAATTCCCGCTTCTTCATCTCGCGAAAGATTTCCTGGGCTTCCGAGTCGGCGTCCGGCTCGTCAGGGCGTGTGGCGTCGAGGGTCGCGTCGTAGACGCGTTTCATTTTCTTCTGGACGATCTGCGATTTGGCCGCGTTCTTCCGCGCGAGCGCCTCGAGTTGCTTCTGGTCCATCCTGCCTCCAGGGGCGTGTTGGATACGCTATAACGCTAGCGCGCCGGAGCCGTGACGACCAGCCCGGCGCGACCGGTGCGGCTAGCTCCGCGTGTACTTCCAGTTCCGCGACTTGCCCTCGGCAATCCACTCGATTGCGGTGGCCACCCGCTGCTCGCGCGTCGCCTCGCGTTTCGCGTCCGTGATCCACTCGCAGTAGTCGCGCTGCTGACTGGGGCTGAAGCTGTCGAACGAGGCCCGTGCCTTCCGGTTCTTCGCGAGCGCAGCGGCGAGCGCGTCGGGGACAACCACCTTTTGAGCAGTCTGTGCCTTCCCTCTCGTGGGCGATTTGACACCCGCGTCGTTGAGTTCCATGGCCCTCTTCACGTAGCCAATCATGACCTTGCGTGAAGGCAGGTCGGCAACACTGGTGAGCCGGCCGAACTGGCCCATGGCCGTTTCGGATGACGTTTCGGTTGCAGGGACGACGAGCGACCGCTTCCAGAAGTGGAAGGCGCAATGCTGCTTGAACGCAGCCATGCCACACAGCATGCCCTTGTACGTGAACGTCGGTGCACCCCACTTGATTGTCTCCTCCACGTCCGGACAGGCGGCGTGCACCAGCTCACGGAGATGTGTCAGAATGGGCCTGGCAAAATCCGCCGACCTGGCGATGTACGCGTCGATGCGTGGATCACGGGTGGGCATCGTCTGCTCCTGGGGAGTGCGTCCGGTTACC
>JBOHTE010000660.1:0-1687 GCA_050733555.1 Gemmatimonadaceae bacterium
CGCTGGAGCGGCGCATGGTGATGGACCACTATCGGTCCGTGCCGTTTCCCTTTGCCGAGCTGTCCGTGCCCGGGTTCGTGATGGAGCACGAGTGGACGCGCGAGCATCTGATGGGATACCTGCGCACCTGGTCAGCGGTGCGGCAGTTCCTTTCGCGTGAAGGGCGCGATCCCGTGCTCGACGTCGAGCAGGAGATCGCGCCCCTGTGGTCGCATGCGCAGGAGTCGCGCCTGGCGCGCTGGCCGCTCTACCTGCGCGTGGGACGCACGGCCGCGGCGGTGTCGCCGCAGCCGGCTACTGGCCGGATACGCCGCTGAAGCGAACCGCCGCCTCGTTGCCTTCGCGCCCGTTCACGAACTGGTAGCGGAAGCGCCCTCGGTCGCCCAGCATGATGGGCAGGAAGCGCACGTTGACGAAGTCGCCGGCACGCCAGTTGTCGGTGTTCGGGCGGTCGGCAAGGAACACCTCCCAGCGCGTGCCGTCGGCCAGTTCGATCCAGCTTCCGCCGTCGAGGACGGCGGCAATCCGCACTCCGCTCACGACCGTTGTGTCGCTCGCCTGCGACAGCAACGTGTAGACAGCGCGCGGCGACTTGATGCTGGAGCGTGCGGGTGGAGCGATGGGAGCCAGCGCGGCCGCGGGGTGATGGCGAGCGCGCGGGGCCACTACACCAGCCGAACGCATGACAGGCGTCGCCCTGACCGCGCGTGGGGCGGACGCGGCATGTGCCGGCATCGGGGTGACCATCCACAGCATGGCCAGTGATCCACCAAGTAGCTGTAGTCGCATAGAGTTATCTCTCCGGGAATCGGCGTGCGGAGCGCATTGGTGCCACGTGCTGCTCTATATAGCGGGCATGATTTCCGGTAACGCAAGGTGAGCGGCGTCACAAACCGGCCATGTCGAAAAAAATACCTTGCGGGGTCTTGTCAGATTTCGTAGCAGTAGTGCAATTTGTCCTCTTCCGCCGTCTTGTTTTTTCTCTCCATTGGCATTTTCTTAGCATTGGTTCAGGGCACCACTGAAATCCGGGGAGCCTGTCTGTCGCGAGCGACGCTGCTTCCGTGACGATCCGCCGGAGTCCGGTCCCTATCGCAGTCCGAGCGACTGAAGAGAGTTTGCAGATGCATTGCCGCCGATTCATCGCTGTTGCAGCCGTCACTGTGGCTGTTGGCGTGAGTTCCACTGGAGCCGCGTCGGCGCAGGTGTGCGACTGTCAGTTCGGCAACTCCAACACGAACGGTCATGTGGGCGGCGCGCTCGGCGGAGGATTGTTTGCGGGGCTCGTTGCCGCGGTTCTTCACATGAGTCACCAGCAGCAGGCTGCTGCCGTCCCGAGCGTAGTCCCCGTGAGCGGTCCTGGTCCGGTGGAACCACCGGTGGTTGCTTCGGCGTCAGGTGAGGTTGCAGCGGATCCAGCCGCTGACCCGGCGAAGAAGGCCGCGGACCCGCGGCCGGCACTCGCGATGGCGCCGCGCCCCATGTCGCCGAAGGAAGCGCGACAGGAGGGGTTGGTCCCGCCCAGGACAGCGACCATGTTCCCCGCGCTGGGGATGATTGGCGCTGGTTGTCTGTTGCTCGGCCTGTTCCTGATTCGGGAGCGGAAGCGGAGGGCGTGGTGGTGAGGGGCGGTAGCTGGTAGCTGGTAGCTGGTGGTTGGTAGCTGGTTGAGGAGTGGGGTCAGACG
>JBOHTE010000661.1:0-12287 GCA_050733555.1 Gemmatimonadaceae bacterium
GTACCGAGGGTCCGCGGCGCTCCCCCGCGCGGGTAGCCCACCGAGACCAGCGACCAGCCACCAGCCACCAGCGACCAATCACCAACTACCGAAGTATCCCTCCAGCTCGATCCGCAGCGCCTCCTGATCCGCCGCGGGCTGCCACTCGAGATACTCCGTGAGAATCTCTGGCCGCTCGTCCTCCGGCCGCCAACGTTCCACGAGCCGCGCCGCCACGTCGATGATCCAGTACTCGGGGACTTCCTGCCGCTGATACAGCCGGCGCTTGACCAGCCGGTCCGCCCGCGCCGTACCCGGCGAGAGAATTTCCACGGCGAGGAGCAGCATGCCGGCCTCCTCCCACGTGCGCGGCGAGCGCCCCTCGATGAGCGGCACCACGAAGAGATCGGGCTCCACCATGCGCTCAGCGCTGAACTCCACATCCGCGGGCGCATAGAACACGGCGCCAAGCGCGTGCTCGGAGGCGTAGCGATCGAGCAGACGAAACAGCGCTCTCGATGCCGCCTGGTGCTCCCATGTTGGCGCCGGGGTCACGAACAGCTCTCCGTCAATGACCTCGTAGCGCTTGCCGTCATCCGGGAGCGCGCGCACCATGTCCGCCGTCCAGCGAATGGTCGCCTGTGCCATACCCATACTCTTACCCTCCGGGCAAAAGCCACGCAACAGTGCATGGCGCATGATGCCGTGCCCAGGATCGGGCCGCATCATCGTTCGCTTTCGGGCCGCATCACCCGCTTGCACGCCGGCCGAGTCGCCTACAACCCGTGTACGCGCTTCTCCGTCCTCCCGGAATGGAATTGCATGTTCTCGATCTCGGACTTGCCCACTTTCGTTTGCGTGGTGAGCAGGCAGCGGTTGAACGCGCGATTGTTCGTGTTCTCCAGCAGCGTGTCGCTGCCAAGATTCACCAGGACCCAGCGGCCCACGCTGAGATTGAGATCCGTCTTCGGCACGAACTGCGAGCTCACGTTCTTCACCAGGAAGGCCTGTCCGTTCATGCCGTTGTAGTCGCGCGCTGCATCCGCGGGCAGCGTCTCCAGGTCGAACGCCACCATCGTATTGATGTTCGTGTGGGTCGCATTTCCCGTCGCGTCGAAGATCACCCCGTTGTAGTTGCAGAAATAGTGATCCGTGAACTTGAACATCCGGAGCGCGGAGTACGGGTAGTTGTGCGTCATGACGTTCCCGACCCACTTGGAGTCGATCACATCCTCCGGCATGGTCACGAAGTTTCCCTTGTACCACGTCTGCCCCTTGGCATCTTCGGCGTTCCCCTTCCGCATCCCTTCGATGCCCAGGACGCGTGTCGCCAGGTAGGCGAAGTTGTCGTTGAACCCGCCGCAGGCGCAGAAGTTCGCCGCACCCTTCACCAGGCCGCCGTCCGCGACCGCGCCGGTGGAACTGGCCGTCCACGACCAGTGGGCGCGCCCGTACGTCCAGAAGTTGAGCATGAGGTCGGTGAGCAGCTGCGGCGCCTGCACGGTCCCATCACGAAACGCCGTCTCGAGATTGTTGGGCTGCGTGATGATGGTCCGGGCCGGCGCGGTGGCGGCGAAGCCCAGCGCCGTCAGCTTGTCTGCCAGGGGCGTCGCGCCGCCACCGCCGCGAGCGAGGTATTCCCGCCGGGTCGTCCAGGTCATGATCGGAGTACTCCGTGAGCGAAGTATTTGTCGAACATTTTCCGGGCGACGGCCAGCGCATCGCCGTGCGATGCCGTCGAGAATGTACCGGTGCGGCGCGACCAGCGCTGCTCCCACCGGCACATGTCCGCCGCGAACGGCGCACGGTCGAACGCCGTCCCGTCATCCAGCGAGTGATTCAGCCGGCGGAAGAACTCCCGCCAGCGCGGGAGATAGTAATCCGCGAACATCCCCTGCCACTGCTTGTAGGCGTACAGGTTGAGATCATCATTCTGCCCCTCTGTGCACTTCGTGCCCCAGAGCGTGATGATGTTGCGCGCGTTCCACTCGTAGAGGCGCCGCTCCGCATCGGTGGTCCCCCAGCGCCGCGCGTCCGCGAGCCACGGACCCAGCAGGAACTCGCGGCGCGTGCCCACGAGCGTGTCGAGATCCTCCAGCAATCCGGTCACGCGCCCTTCCGCCCTCACGAGCGCTGCCCGGTCCTTCCGCTCGTAGGCCTGCTGCACCGCGTTCACCATGGGCAGCCCGAGCTGCCCCATCACCTGGCGCACGAGATTCACGACGTCGTAGCGATACGCGTCGTTCGCGCCCAGGCGCGGCGCCGCATCCAGCAGCAGCCGCGCCGCCTGCACGAGCTGCGCCGTGTCGTACGGCGCCACGGGCGACGTGCGATACGCACTGCTCGCCTGCCAGAATCCCGGTCGCTCGGCGAGAAACGTCCCCGTCTGCGGCGCGGAGCGATAGGCGGTCGCGAGCAGGATCCGCCACGCGGCCCACGCCGACGAGTCGCTCTGGCCATAGCGACGGCTCACGTAGTCGTGCACCCAGGCCTCCAGCGATGGCACGCTGTCGCGCCAGCTCATGTCCAGCACGAAGTCGGGTATCACCGGGTTGTAACCCAGCCCCTCCATGGTCATGCCGATCCCGTCGAGACGCCCGTGCACCGGACTCGCCAGTGCCGCCTGAAGATTGCGCGCCATGGCCGGCAGGTCCCCGCTCACGCTCACCTGGCCGCCAAAGTTGTAGAGCACGTTCCAGATCCATGGTTTCCCATAGAATGCGTCGCGCTCGGACCACACGGGGTGCCGGTCACCATACAGGTCGAGCACCAGCATGTGGTCATCGGGCACCGCGCCGAGCAGCGCGCGTGCCTGCGGCTCCTTCCAGAAACCGGCCTGGTAGTACAGGAACCACCCCTGGATCACCCATACCGCCGCGCTGTCGGCCGTGTGCATGGGGTCGTAGATGGCGCGCCCCATTCCCGCCAGGAACGTGGAATCGCTCGTGGGCGGGTTGATCTCGTTGAACGGATCGGCCGCGTAGACGTGGTCGGTGCCGTAGAGCTCACGCTGGCGCCTGATGAAATCCGCGCCGATCCGCTGGAAGAGCGGATCCTGCGGATCGAGGAACCAGGTGCCCGGGAACCCCGCCGACCAGTCGGCCGTCTGATGAATGCGCGCCGAGGGAATGACGCGCGTGATGGACTCCGGAATGTGCCCGGTGAAGCCTTGCAGCACCGGCGTCATGCCGAGCGCGCGCTCCCGCGCCAGGATCCGGCGCTCGAGCGCGATGTGCGTGGTGATCCAGTGCTCCGGCAGCGGACCGCCCAGCCCATCGATGTTGCCCATCCATCCCCACGGCAGATACGCCGGCCCCACGAGGAAGCGGCCGATCTGCGCATCGCTGAAGCCGAGGTCGCGCAGCACCAGTTGCCAGGTGGCTTCCTGTCCGGTGATCGCCAGCGGCAGATTCACGCCCTTGAGCGCCATCCAGTCGATCATCCGTTGCCAGTCGGACCAGTCCCACCACGCCATGCTGTACGAGAACGTGCAGTAGTTGAAGAAGTAGCGGTAGCGCCAGGGCGACGTGATACGCACCGCGTGCTCGACGCGCGGCAGCGGCACGGGCAGCCGGATCGGCTGGAGCGGACTGCTCACGTTCACGCCGGCCGCGTGCTCCAGATACCAGTCGAGTGCCGACGCCAGCGCCACGCCGCTCGATCCACGCAGCACGACCGTATCGGCGCGGCTCTCCACCTCGAAGACATCCAGGCTCCCGGCGCGCGGAATCATCTCGAGCGCAAACTGGTGCGCCGCATCGGGAACGACGCGCGCGACCAGCGCCGCCGCCGCGCGGCGCTGCTGCGCGGTGTCCGCTCGCGGTGACTGCGGTGGCTGCGCGAGCGCGGGAACCGCGATGGCAGCGAGCAGGAGAACGGTCGCGCTCATTCTGAGCGAAGGGCAATCAGGGGATCCGCGCGCGTGGTCATGCAGCACCTCTCGTTTCCGACGTTGGACGTTGTGCCTCTCAATCGCGCGACAACCGCGCGACGAACCGCGCCTGCGCGGCCGCTTGCACCAGATTCGCCACCGCCATATTAGATTTCCCGCCCACGTCAGGACAAGCAGGAGAAGCATCCCATGTGGCGATGTTGCCACCGCTGTACCGCGCCGCGCACGTTCGCGGTGCTGCTGATCGTTGTGCTGTGTATCGCAGGTCCCGCTTCAGGGTGGTCGCAGGGGTTGGGTCGCATCACTGGGGAAGTCCGGGTCTCCGGCACGAGCATTCCACTCCCGGACGCTGCTGTGACTGTATCGGGCACCGCTGGTGTCATCCGATCCGGCAGCGACGGCCGATTCGCCATCACATCCCCCGCCGGTGTCCCGCGCGTGCTGATCGTGCGGCGCGTGGGCTATCGCCCCGACACGCTCTCCGGCATTGTGGTCGCGCACCGGCGCGTCACGCACGTCGTCGCGCGGCTCGCGCGGCTCAATGCGATCCTCGACACGGTGGCCGTGCGTTCGCTCTCGGCCGGTCTCGATCCGTCGGGCGCCGTGCCGTCCACGCATCTCTCGCGCGACGACATTGACCGCACGCCACAGGTGGTGGACGATGCCTTCCGCGCCGTTACGCGCGTTCCCGGCGTCTCGGCCAGCGATCTGTCGGCGGGCTTCCGCGTGCGCGGCGGCGCGAATCGCGAGGTGCTCCTGTCGCTTGATGGCATGGAGCTCTACGAGCCCTTTCACCTGAAGGATCTCGACGGCGCGCTCTCCATCATCGATCCCGCCATCGTGGGTGGCGCGGACATCAGCACCGGCGGATTCGGCGCGCGCTATGGCGACCACCTCACTGGCGTGTTCGCCCTGCGCTCGCGCGATGAGCCCATCACCGGCGTGCGCGGCAACCTCAACGCGAGCCTGAGCGGGGTGAGCGGCGAGGTCATGACCCCGCTGGACGGCCGGCGAGCGGATCTGCTGGTGTCAGCCCGGCGCGGGCTGCTGGGTACGGCGCTGTCCCTCGCCGGCGAGGGCGGCGTCATCGCGCCCCGCTACGACGACAGCTACGCGCGACTGCAGATCCGTCCCACCGCGCACGATCAGATCACCGTGAGCGCGTTGCGTTCGCGTGACGGGTTGTTCTTCACCGAGACCGACGCGCCCCGGCTCGCCAGCTCGTACGGCAGCAGCTACGTCTGGGCCACGTGGGATGCGATGCCGCTGTCATGGCTGAGTGCACGCACCATGGTCTCGCTCGCCGACCTGCGCTGGGAGCGGACCGGTGGAGAGACATCCAACACGGGCCTGGCGCTCGACGTCGACGACCAGCGCCGCTTCCAGGCTCACGCCGTAAGCCTGGACTGGACGATCACGGCGAGCCCGCGCTGGCGCACGACGTTCGGCGCGGAGTTCCGCAAGCTCGCGGCGCAGTATGCCTACGCGCGACAGCAGACGCGGCCAGAGGTGCAGGCGCACGAATGGGTGGAGCAGGCCAACGACTACGACACGCGCTTCGATACGCGCGGCAACACGGTCGGCGCATATCTGTCGCAATTCGTGCAGCCCGTGGCGGCGCTCTCGCTCGAGGCGGGCATCCGGTACGACCGGCAGAGCTACACCGAAGAGCACACGCTGAGTCCGCGCGCCGCACTGACCTACGCCATCGATGCGCGCACGAGTGTGCACGCCGCGTGGGGGCGCTACGCGCAGCCGCAGGCGCTCTACGAACTTCAGGTGGAGGATGGCGCGACGTCGTTCGCGACCGCCGAGCGTGCGGAGCATCGCGTCCTGGGCATCGACCGCCGCGTGGGGAGCGGCGCCGGAGTCCTCGTACGCGTGGAAGCCTACGAGCGGAAGCTGCTCCACGTCGACCCGGAATACGTGAGCCTCGAAAGCTCGTTCGACGTGTTCCCGGAAGCCGGCAACGACCGCGTGCTCATCGCGCCCGTGAACGGGAGCGCGAAAGGCATTGAGTTCTCCGCGTCGTCAAATCACGGTGCGGTGCAGTGGTCCGCGAGCTATGCACTGGCGTCGTCGCGTCAGACGGTGAACGGCGTCTCGCTCCCATCGCCGTACGATGAGCGGCACGCGGTGCACCTCGACGCGAGCTTCTCACCGCTCGCCGGCTGGCGGGTGAGCGCGGCCTGGCAGCTCCACTCCGGCTGGCCGGCCACGCCCATTTCCTTCACGGTGGATTCGCTCGTTGACGGCTCGCACCACGTGCGCGCCCAGTACGGCACGTTCAACACGACGCGCATCGGCCCGTACCACCGCCTGGACATGCGCGTGAGCAACGCGCGCCGGCTGGGACCGGGCGAGCTCTCTGTCTACCTGGATGTGTTCAACGTCTATGGCCGCAACAATCCGCGCGGGCTGGGCTACACTGTCGCCGACTGGAACTCGGCGGAAGTCGTCGCGAGCGAGCGCTCCCGGTTGCAACTGCCGCGGATTCCAACGATTGGGGTCAGGTGGACGTTCTGAGGAGCGGCACCAGCGTTAGTCTTCGTCGCGCCAGGCGCCAACAGACAGCCGGACCGCCCGCGCCTGGACCTCAGCGGAATATCTCGTTGATCTGTTCATGACTTCAACCTCTCAAGAATTGAAGCTTCCGTCAGACCCGGGGCGATTCACAACCTATTGTTTGGGTTATGAGTGATCGTTCATCAGAATGGGCCGCGCTCGAGGCCGGGCAGAAATAGACGTGCCATCACTGCCAGTGACGAACCAAGCTGCATCGCGGTAGTCAGTGAAGTCGCCGAACACCGTAAGCCTGAGTCCATTGGAGAGATCAATAGTTAGGTCCCATGCCGGCGGGGTGGTCGAGGTCCTAACGACTGTTGCGCCAGCGAGTGCGTGTACCAGCTTTCGAAGCATGCCGTTTGCACCGCCCTCTACGTTCCAATCGAACAAGATCTCGCGCTCATTCTGCACGCGCCACGGCGAGTATACAGTGAGGCGGCGCCACCCTCCGGGCTCCTCTCGTGGAAGTGCGTCTTGGGACAGAATCAGCTCGCCGAAGTCCAATGTCAGTATGGAGCCGTACGGATTCTCCGCTCGTGTACACGGCACCCCAACAATTTCGCCCAGTACCTGCTCAAGATTCTCTCTCATACTTAACTCTTACTCTTGAGCACTTGGAGGGTCGCGAGGATTCGTAGACTTGTCGTGCTCTGCCGCCTCTTGGATGGCGTCTTCAATCTCTTCAATCGTCATATTCTTTTTGCTGATTTGCTTGTGGACGTAGTCTTGACCTTCATTGTTCAGATTGTGCTTCTTGTAGAGGCGCTCAATTTCCTCGTTTGGGACCCGATTGCCTCCGCGGCTTTTGCTGGCTCGCGCCATATGCACGGCGGCGTCGACTGCCGTGCCTAATGCCGCGCCGACCACCGCTCCCTTGATAGCACCTGCGATGGTACCTGCCGGGATAAATACAGGACCTGCTATTTCCCCCGTTGAGGCGGCAGCGAGTGCACCCGCTCCTCCTCCGGCAATGCCACCACCCAAAAAGCCTGCGATTGCACCGAGTATCTCAAAGTACCCAGGCGGACAGTCCAGCAAACTCAACGACGTATCTAGCCCCGGACACAATCCAAAAGGATCGGAATACGTGACGGGGTCCCCGGCCGCGAAGCCATACAGGTTCAATCCGCCCGCCAGCCCAATCGGATCTTCCTGCGTGAAACGCCCCGTCGCCGGATCCACGTAGCGGTGCCGCCGATAGAGGAGCCCGGTGCCGTCCTGCTTTCCCTCGAGCAGCGTGCCCAGCCAGTTCACGTGGCCCCAGAGCCCCTGATTGTACGACGAGAGCCCGTACGGCCAGAGAATATCGCTCACGCAGCGCACCGTACTCCCGGTCGTTTCACACGTCGTGATGCCGCCATCCGCGAACGTCCCCACGTCGACCGCGCCCCGACTGTCCCACTGCGGCGAAACCGTAAACGGCTGAAAATGATGCGTCGTATCCGGGGGCGAGTTCGGCACCTGGCCTTCCAGATAGCCGTAACGCGCGACGCTCACCGGCTCGTCGAGCGCCAGGCCGTACGTGTACGCCACCCGCCCGTAGAACGGGTTCGGATCGTAGCAGCAGTACGCGGTTGCATCCTCGGCCAGGAGCGGCGCATACCCCGTGTCCTGCTCCAGCACGACATCCGGCATGGCGGGCGCCGTGGTGCCGGAGTCGCCGCCCGGCATTTGCACCTCGGCCGCCTCGGCGCCGCCATCCCAGATGGTTCGGCGAATCAGGCTGGTCAGACAGGGCCAACGATTCGTGAACGACTGCGTCATGTTGCAGAATCGCCGCGAACGAGTCAGCACGCGGCGCCCCAGCGCATCGTACCGGTAGTCATCAAAGGTGTAGGACGCGTAGCCGTTCAGTTGATGACCGTCAGTCTGCACCGTCCGATCATCCACCGCACGGAGTCGATTTTCCGCGTCATAGTACGCTGCGCGGTCGTGCCCGTAACTACCACCCCAGAACGTGGAGTACTGGAACGCCAGGTTGCCGGCCGGATCATACGTCAGGCTGTCGTCATTGCCGTTCGTTACGGTCCGGGCCAGGCGCGCGGTGCCATCAGACGTATACATGTCCTGTACCGTGGCCTGATTGAAGTTGGTCTTGTCCGGCCACGGAATGTTGGACGAGGTCTTCGTGTCATGCGTCTGATTGCCGAGCGCGTCGTACCCCATCGCCTCCGTGAGCCCCCACTGCTGGGCAAAGCTGTCATAGAACCGGTCGTACGACGTGTCCGCGCTCAACACCAGGTAGCCCAACCCTGAGTAGGCCATGCCCCGGTGGGGCCGCGGTCCGGACGTGTTCACGGCACTCAGCCGCTTGCCCCGGGCATCATAGGTGAAGGTCGTGCTGCGCAACACCGCGACGGGATACTTGTGCGGCGACGAGCTGTAATTCAGTACACTATCCGCCGCCAGTGCGCCGTCGCTCAGGTAGTGAATAAATTCCCTGATTTCTCCCGGCGCGAAAACCGCATGCACCTGGTCCAGTGAGTCGTACTGGAACATGTACGCGTTGTGCAGGAGATCGAACACGGTCGCGAGGTTGCCGGTAACGCCGTCGTACATCCAGATCGCACTGTCCGCCGCGCCCACCAGTTGATCCGGATATTTCAGCACTGTCCGGCGCCCGTTCAGGTCGTAGAACGATTTCAAGGTGTACACGTGCGCGGTGAAATTACTCCCATGATAGGTATTGACCGCTTCGGTCTCGGTACTGTCGAGGCCATTCAGGTAATACGTGCGGGTGACGTGCGCCACGCTGTTGTTCGCGCTCAGGAGCTCTCCCAAGGCATTGTACGTGAACGTGGCTGTATCCCCCGCGATCGTGTAGCCCCTGCCATCGTTCGGATACCGCGGGAAGGTACTGTCGCGCCCAGGAACGTACTGGAATTGCAGCGTGGCGATCCCTTTATGCACACCGGCGTAGCGCACGGAGTCGGTGGCGCGCCACGTGAGCCGGTTCAGCGCGTCGAAGCGCTTGCGGATGGTCTTGCCGCGTCGCGTCACCGCTAGCGTGTCGTTACCCGCGGCATCGAATACGACGCTGTCCTTCCGATGATCGCCCGCGATCGCAGCCACCACTCGCCCCAGAGCATCGAAGTGCGTCCAGGTGCTCGTCGTTCCGATACCCGCGCTGTCCGGCAGCGAGGAGCGGGCAACCGCCGTGTCGCGTCCTTCCTTGTCGTAGAACATCTGCACGATGGCCCGTTGCGCTATCGCGCCAGGCAGCGCGGGGCCGTACCGCACGCCGCGTATCGACTCGTCCTTGAGATTGTAGAGCGTCGAATCCTGCTCATATGCCGTACCAGCGGCATCGATCTGTGTACGCACGACGGAATCCCGACCCAGCACGTCCGGCGTGTAGTACGTGTAGTAGCCCAGCGGATTCCGCGCTGAGGCGACGTTACCCCCTGCACCGTACATGAAGCTCGTGGTCGCCCCGTTCGCGAGCCGTACAGCCTGGAGGAGACCGCCACCCGCACCGGACGTGAAGTACTGGAAGGTGGTGCGGCTCGCCGGGCCACGGCCGTCCTGCGTCCACACCAGATTCCCGGTCGCGAGGTCATACGCCATCTGCGTGTAATTGCCTTCGGGCAGCAAGATCTGCGTCGGCAGATTCCACTCCGGATCCCATTGATACTGGGTGGTCGCGTAGGTCGTGACGCCGAAGCTGGTGCGATGCGTCGCCGAGTCGGTCTCGCTCAGCAGATTGCCGTGAGTGTCGTACGCGCCAGCCACGATCCGCCCCGTAGCCGCACGCAGTCTGGTCACCAGTGCGGGCCATCGTGCATCCGTGCGCCAGAGGATCGTGGAATCGCCCAGCGCGTCGAGGATCTTGCGCGGCGCTCCGAACCGATCCAGCCAGAACCTCGTCGAATCTCCAACGTCGGTTCGAGGCCCATCGACCATCGTGTACGCCATGCCGGTGTCAATCGCAGTCGCGCCATTCAACCCCTTCGTTGCCAGGTTCACGAAGCGCGTGGTGAGCGCGGTCGCCCCACGCATCTTCGCAATTACCTGGCTCAGCTGATCGGCGGCATCGTAGATGTAGGCAGTGGTATCGTTAAGCCGGTTGTAGCGAGTGATGATCTGGTTCTGGTGGCCGCCGGCACTGCTGTATGCATACCGGACGTAGGTGGAGTCGGGGTCGGTGATCCGGAGCGTCACCCCGTCGGCCTCGAGCGCAACGATGGTCGTACGTGTCAAGCCGCCCGTCGCCTGGACGACGCTCGTCAGAGTGGGACAGCCGGCGCCGGAGTAGTGAAACTGGTACGTGGGCGAGGGGCCAAGCGGGACGGTGATGCTGTTGAGGTGCTGACAGCTGCTGTCGCTCCACGTGAAATACGTCGTGTCACCAAGCCGGTTGACCGTCCTCCGATGCACCAGCTTGACTGTATCGAACAACACTTTCACCCCGTCGGGGAGAAGCTGCACGAAGTATCCGCCGGCCTTCTGAATCACGTCCTGCCTCGTCGCCTGCGGTGCGGACCAGAGATCGCTCCGCCCGGCGGCTGGATAGTAGATTCGTGTACTGCCGTCTCCTCCAACAAAGAGCTTGCTACCATCTGGTTGCGCCAATAGCTGGTCGAGCCCTGCGAGCCACCAGCCGGGGCGAAATGGGCTCGTGGAGCGGTTGGCGATGAGAACGTGCCCGGTATCCGTGCGGATCGGCACAAGCGTGCCGTTGACCAGTTTCTGCAACGCGAGGCTGTAGGAATACGAGCCGGTAGAATACGTGATACCATCCAAGCCGACGGCAATGCGCCGCGTCGCGCCCGGCGACCAGTTGGCACCGGCCCAGGTCTGCGTCGGCAGCAGCACGCCGTTGAGCGTGAGAGCCGCTTGCACCGTGGTTGGCACCTGGTCGGTCGTGCGCAGCCCCACCGTGTCCGCAATGACGATATATGGGTGCGCAGTCTGGCTGTTGTAGAGCAGTGCCGGCGAACGCAGGCGCGTCATGGTCGTAAGCCGGGGAAGAGGATGCACGATCCGGAGGTCACCGCACTCCGACGCAACCCCGGGCCCGGCCGCAATTGCAACACAGAGCGACCGTTCCACCCCAGGACCTACGATCGCCGTCGCCTGCAGCGGCGCCTGCACATATGCCGCCACATTCACCCAGCCATCGTCCTGCAGCGAGCCTACCGTGCCACGCAGGCGAATCTGACCACCTGAGCCGGCTGCCCCTGTGTTGAACTTCACCCTCACAGTATCCGACGCATCGACACCCAATGAGAGACTGGTCCGCGTGAGAGTGCACCCGGTGGCTGGCAGTTGGCAGGTGGGCAGCGTGAGGTTGATGATGCCCGGGGTGTTCCCGGTGTTGGCCACCGTGAAGAGATAGCCGAGCGTAAGCCCCGTTGTTTGATCGGGCACGGCCAGGCTTGCGCTGTCGGGCGTCACCGCAACCTTCGCCTGGGCCAGCGACACGACGTACGAACCGGAGTCTTCTCCAGCAGCATCCGATACGCGCTCCACCAGAGTTCCAGTGCCTGAAGCTCCGGTGCTGAAGGTCACCGTGATCTGTGTGAAGCCGTTGCCAGGAATGCTGATGTTCGCCGGGCCCGAACAGCCCGTGACGAAGCCAGTTCTGGCACACTGGAGGAAAAATCGATGCGACGAGGTGGTGAGGTTGGTGATGCCGAAGATCACGCCCAGGTTGGTCCCGTTTGGCGGCTCGGCAATCGGCGACCCTTTTGGCGAGACGTCCGCGTCCTGCGCGGTAATTCCAGGGGCACGCGCGCCGAGCATGGCGGTGCTGATCGCCGAGCAGACGAGAAGCCGGCGCACTCGATGAACCTCACGACGAGTCTCGCGAGAAGACAAGAGACTTTGAAGGATGCTCAGAAATGGTGGA
>JBOHTE010000662.1:0-2630 GCA_050733555.1 Gemmatimonadaceae bacterium
GCGTACGCCCAGCGGAGAAAGGCTATCTTGAGGAGGCTCGTCGCCTCGTGGAACGAGTCGAGGAGCGGATGCACCTTGCGAGCGAAGACTTCTGGCGCGTTGCGGTTGAAGCGAAGGTGGTCCGGCACACTCATCCGGACGAGTTGCCATTCTGAGCCTTCGTCGGGAGCGGTCTAACGAGGCGTTGCACCGGACGAGCGCGATAAGGCTACCATGTGAGCGCCTGGTGAGATCATCTCAGATCACGCATCATCGCGCCTGTTGAGCCGGCGCTCGCCGGTGAACTTTGCGTTAGACAGCACTCCACGTACGATGTCGCCAATTGCGATACACCCCTTCCACGCTATTCGAGCGATTCATGTTTACGAAAGCCATCGAAATCGCCTCACAATTCACTCGGCCGATTCACATGGTTCTTCGGAACTACGGCTCGTCGACACCATGGGCCGGCGCCGGGACATTGTTCGTCGTCAATTCCGACGGCTGGGCGCTGACCTGCCGTCATATCGCGGCGATACTAGTAGACGCTGAGAAGGTTAACGCAAAGTACCGTGCCTTCAGCGCAGAAGCCGACGCTATCAAGGGCAACAAGAAGGAGCGGCTCCTGCGAAAGGCCCTGGAGAACAAGTACGGCTATACGTCGAAGACCGTCGCCGAAATCCGGGTTGCGTTCGTCGACTGCGTTGATCCGATGCTCGGGTTTACGGTGTTCCCCCACCCGGATGCAACGACTGATGCCGCGTTAATCCGGTTCGACGGCTTCAAGTCGCTCGGCGTGACGACCTTCCCCACGCTTGCCAAGAACGGGTCAGATCTAAAGCAGGGCAAGCATCTCTGTCGGCTCGGCTTCCCGTTTCCCGAGTTCAACAATTTCGCGTACGATTCAAAGCTTGACTGTACCTCGTGGACCGCCGTCGGGCGGACGCGTACACCACGATTTCCCATGGACGGCATGGTAACCCGGCACCTCGCCTCCGCAGCCGGGCAAGTCGTTGGATTCGAAATGAGTACGCCTGGGCTGCGTGGGCAGAGCGGCGGCCCCGCGTTCGACTTTGACGGATGCGTCTGGGGAATGCAATTCGCGACGAACCACCTTGACCTCGATTTTGACGTTGACACGGATGTGCTGAGGTCAGGTACACGGAAGAAAGTGCACGACAGTGCCTTCCTCCATGTCGGCCAATGCGTTCACGTCGATGTGCTGACGGCATTCATGAGCGCGCACGGCGTGACGTTCCATGCGGCGTAACCGTGCTGTCTGACGAACGTTGAAGCTGACGGGCGGTTGCGGTAGCTCGCTGCGCTCGCATTTTATGGGAGCGCCCGCGGCTTACCTGGGGCGTTAGGTGTCACCGAGCTGCTTCTTACTCCAGATTTGTGTGCCAGAAGAATTCAATCGCGAGTCGGTTATCCAGGCATATCTGCGTCACGCGGCGCTCGGTCCCGGCGATGAGGAGTACTTCTGGGGCTGGGAGGCGGTCACTGACTTCGTTAACAGTCGCTCTGCCGCCGAGGCGTGCGAACTTGTTCTTGAACTCCTCGACCGAGCAAGCGAAGCTGAAGTCGGGTCGGTCATTGCCGGGCCCTTGGAAGACCTGGTCTGCCGCCACGGTACGAGTCTGATAGGAGACATCGAGCGGCGGGCCGTGACCGATGATTATTTCCGGTGGGCTCTCGGTGGCATTTGGCTGAGTAAAGGCGAGTTGCCGGATGACGTGCTTGGCCGCATCGTTCGTGCGAGCGGTGACGCGATCAAGCCAACGCCACCACTTGAAGAACTGGACTGACAATCGCGACTGAACAGCCGGGATGATAGGTAACAGAAGTGTCCGGGAACATAGGTAACACTCTCGGAACTACCCACGAAGGATGTACTCGCGCTCATCGAACGTCGCAATGAGCACGGTGGTGAAGGAAATCGCCCACACGTCGTCCTCGGTTTCCTCGCCGCCGATGTGCTGATCGACCAGGGCGTTGGCGATGTACAACAAGCGCTGCTGGAAGCGGAACGTGCCGGCGTCGGTCACGAGGACATGGAGATCGGCTGGAGCTTTCCCGCCCGTTCCCACTGTGGCGGTGAGTACAATCGAGAGCTCAAGCGCATCGCAAAGACAGGTCGCGACGTGACGCGTTACGTGGTCATGCGGCCCCCGCGCTGATCCATGCGCGCGTTGTACTCGAGGGCCATGTTGATCCACCGATCCAGCGCGCGCTTCGTCCGCAGCACCTCCGCGTCCACGTAGACCCAGCCGCGATACAATCGGCCCTTCATCACGACGGTCCTGCATCCCTGTGCAGCGACGGCTTGATCGTGCATCTCGGGATCAATTCTGCACATGATACGCTCGCGCCGCACGCTGATGCACATCTTTCCGCGGACCATGAACGTCAGACCCCCGAACATGCGCTTCTCTTCGACTCTGCCTGCGGCCGAGAGCGCGCTCCTCACGCGGCGCGCGAGTGCGCTATCGACGGCCATGAAACCTCACCTTGGCGTGGTGGACCATGGCTACCTGGGGTACCGCGCCGTGTCGCAGTAGCCGCGGATCACATCCGGCGTGTTCATGCATGCGTCTCCGTTGAAAATGCGTCGAGAAGTCCGAGGAGCTGCGTCCAGCCGCGCTCGTGGC
>JBOHTE010000663.1:0-9605 GCA_050733555.1 Gemmatimonadaceae bacterium
GTCGGCATGGGCGTCGCCGTGGGGCTCGTCATTGGCGGCGGCAACCTCGTCCGCGGATCACAGCTCTCCCGGATGGGACTGGACCGGGTGGCCGCGGATTACATGGGCATGCTCGGGACCGTGATCAACGCGCTCGCCATGCAGGAGATACTCGAGAAGAAGGGTGTCGATACGCGCGTCATGACGGCCATTCGCATGGAGGAGGTGGCCGAGCCGTACATCAGGCGCCGCGCCATCCGCCATTTCGAGAAGGGGCGTACGGTGATCTTTGCCGCCGGCACGGGCAACCCGTATTTTTCCACGGATACCGCCGCCGCGCTCCGCGCGATTCAGATGAAGGCCGAGGTGATCATCAAGGCCACGAGTGTGGACGGCATCTATTCGGCGGATCCCAAGCGGGATCAGAACGCGAAGCTCTACGAGCGGCTGAGCTATCGCGATGTCCTGTTGCAGGATCTGGGCGTCATGGATCAGACGGCCATTACGCTCTGCGCCGAGAACAGAGTGCCGCTCATCGTGCTCAACATTCAACACCCCGGCGCCGTTGCCAGCGCGATCCGTGGCGACCGTGTCGGCACCATCGTGCAATGAGCTCCATTCCCGAAATTCTCAAGGATTGCCGCGTCGCCATGGATAGGGCGGCGGAGAGCGCCAGGCGCGAGTTCAACAGCATCCGCAGCGGGAAGGCCACCACGTCTCTGCTCGACACGGTACGCGTGGACGCCTACGGCCAGGTCCTGCCCATCGCGCAGGTGGCCAGCATCTCCGCCCCGGAACCGCGCCTCCTCATCGTCGCGCCGTGGGACAAGGGTCTGGCGTCCGAGATCGAGAAGGCGATTCGCGACTCTGATCTGGGACTCAACCCGAGCAACCAGAGCGGCGCGATCCGCGTCCCGATTCCGGCGCTCAATGAGGAGCGGCGGCGCGACCTGGTGAAGGTCGTGCACAAGCTCGCCGAGGAATGTCGCATCGCGGTGCGTCATGCCCGCACCAGCGCCCGGGACAGCATCAAGAAGCTCGACCGGATATCCGAAGACGACAAGAAGCACGCCGAGCGCGAACTGCAGAAGCTGCACGACGACCACATGAGCCGCCTCGATGAGCTCGTGAAGACGAAGGAAGCGGAAATCATGGAGGTGTGACGGTGACGCGGATGTCCGCGTCCCGAACCACGTCCCGAATCCGCGTCGCATGAACGCCGCTGAACTGCTCGCGAAAATCCGGCTGAATGGCGCCATTCCGCGTCACGTCGCGATCATCATGGACGGAAATGGTCGCTGGGCGCGCGAGCGGAATCTGCCGCGCCCGCTCGGACACCGGTCCGGCATGAAGGCCGTACGCGAGGTGGTGGAGGGCGCCATCGAGTGCGGACTGGACGTGCTCTCGCTCTTCGCCTTCTCGCAGGAAAACTGGCAGCGCCCCCGCGGCGAGATCGACGCGCTGATGATGCTGCTGGAGGAATTCATCGCCCGGGAAGCGGCCGAGCTGTCGGCGCAGCGCGTCCGCGTGCTGATGCTGGGCGACCTCACGCGACTCACGCCGCGCGCCGGCCGCGCCGCAGCAGAAATCATGGCGCGCACGGCGGGCAACGATCGCCTCACGCTCAACCTGTTCATCTCGTACGGCAGTCGCGCCGAAATCGTCCGTGCCGCGCGAGCGCTGGCTGGCGAGGTGCGCGACGGGGTGCGCCAGGTGGACGACATCGACGAGGAGGCGCTGGCGAGCCATCTGTACACGGCGGGATGTCCCGATCCGGATCTGCTGATCCGCACCTCCGGAGAGCAGCGTATTTCGAACTTCCTGCTCTGGCAGGCCGCCTACACGGAACTCTACCTGTCGCCCGCGCTCTGGCCGGACTTCACCCGGCGCGATCTGTACGAGGCGATTCTGGCGTTTCAGAATCGGGAGCGACGCTTCGGCCGCGTGCCGGTCTGATGGCGCGCTCGAATCTGGCGATCCGCACGGCATTCGCGGTCGTCGCCATCCCCGTCGTTCTGCTCGCGGTGTATGCCGGCGGAGTGGTGCTCGCGCTGTTGCTGGCGCTCGCGGGAGGGCTCGGTGCGTGGGAGTACTTCCGCCTCGCGCGAGCGGCCGGACAGCCGTCGCTCGAGTCGGAAGGGATCGTGCTCGCGGTACTCCTGCCACTCGCCGTGCACGCGTACCGGACCGGCGACTTCCATCCGCCCGTGCTCACGTTCGGCGCGATCATCATCGTGCTGCTGATGATACTTGGTCTCTGGCGCATGGGCGTGGATGGCTCGCCCATCGCTGGCATTGCCATCACCGTATTCGGCGTGCTGTACGCGAGTGGGATGCTGACGTTCGCCTACGCCCTGCGCTATCACAATTACGCGGTCGGTGCCCGGGCGGGCGCCCTGCTGCTGCTCTACCCGCTGTTGCTCACGTGGACATCGGATACGGCCGCCTATTTCGTGGGACGGGCGCTGGGCCGGCACAAGCTCGTCCCGGCCGTGAGTCCCGGCAAGACGGTGGAGGGCGCCGTCGGGGCGCTGGTGGTGACGGCACTCGTGAGCTGGTTCTATGCGCACGACGCACTCGCTCCGGGCGCGCAGCTCGCGCTCACGACGGCGAATGCCGTGGTGTTCGGTGTGCTCGTGAGCGTGGCGGTGCAGTTCGGGGATCTGGTCGAGTCGCTGTTCAAGCGCGCGGCCGGCGTGAAGGACAGCTCGCACATCATCCCGGGCCACGGTGGAGTCCTCGATCGGCTCGATGGGCTGTTCTTCGCGCTCCCCACGGCGTACCTCCTGTTCACGCTGCCGCACGTCCTCATTCCGGCGCTCCGATGATGAGCGAACCGCGCGGCGTGGCGATTCTGGGATCGACTGGCTCCATTGGCACGACGGCGCTGCGGGTGCTGCAGCGCCACGCTGACCGGTTCCACGTCGTGGCGCTCACCGCGTTCTCCAACGGCGCCTTGCTCGGCGAACAGGCGGAGCAGTTCCATCCCTCGTTCGTCGGGCTCGTGCAGAACGGGGCGCCGCCGCACGAGCAGTGGGCCTGCGGCGCGGACTGCCTGGTGCGTGCGGCGCAGCATCCGGATGCCGCCATCGTCCTGAATGCGATCGTGGGCGCGGCGGGGCTCGACGCGACGCTCGCGGCCGTGCGTGCGGGGAAGCGGGTTGCGCTGGCCAACAAGGAGACGCTGGTGATGGCGGGCGCGCTGGTGCGCGACGCCTGCGCGCGCGGCGGTGGTGAAATCGTACCGGTGGACAGCGAACACAGCGCCATTCTGCAATGCCTCTCGGGACGCACGGCAGCGGACGTGCGGCGCCTCGTGCTCACGGCCTCCGGCGGTCCGTTCCGCGACTGGTCCGCCGAACGCATGGCGACCGCCTCCGTGGCCGACGCCTTGCATCACCCTACGTGGCGCATGGGTCGCAAGATCTCGGTGGACAGCGCCACCCTGGCAAACAAGGCCCTCGAGGTGATCGAAGCGCATTTTCTGTTCGGACTGGCATACGATCAGATCGAAGTCGTGATTCACCCGCAGAGCATCGTGCATTCGTTCGTGGAATTCGTCGATGGCAGCGTCCTGGCGCAGATGGGCATTCCCAGCATGGAGTTGCCGGTGCTGTACGCGCTCACGCATCCTGAACGCATTCCGGACACGGGGGTACCACCGTTCGAGCCGATCGAACTGCCGCCGCTGACGTTCGAACGGGTCCGCGTGCGAGATTTTCCGGCGCTCAGGCTGGGTCTGGAGGCCGGGCGCCGCGGTGGTGCGGCGCCGGCCGTATTCAACGCCGCCAACGAGCAGGCCGTCGCGCGCTTTCTCGACGGAACGCTGCGGTTTGGCGATATTTCCCGGGGTATCGAGGCTGCGCTCAGTCAGCTGGGCAACCGCGCCGGTGACTCGCGCCTGGCGCTGCTCGATGCGGATCGGGAAGCCCGTCGTCTCGTTGGTGAGATGTCTTCATGCTAGAGCTGCTCCGAACGATCGCCGCCATCGCCCTCGTGTTCGGGCTCGTGATCTTCATCCACGAGCTCGGCCACTTCCTTGCCGCCAAGGCGTTTGGCGTCTATGCGCCGCGCTTCTCGATTGGATTCGGCCCGGCGCTGTGGAGTCGGAAGTGGGGCGAAACGGAGTACATCATCGCCGTCGTTCCACTCGGTGGGTACGTTCGCATGGCTTCGCGCGATGACGAGACGATGGCCTTCATCGAAGGCGGTGGCGAACATCCCGCCGCCCAGCCCGACGAGCAGCCGGAGGTCAGAGCGTCACGCTGGTACGATCCCAACGCCCTGGCGCCATTCGGCCCACGGCCGGTGCCGGAGCACCGGTGGTTCGAGTCCAAGCCGCTTCCGGCCCGTCTCGTGATTCTGTTCGCGGGCGTCACGATGAACATCGTCCTGGGCTTCGTCGTACTGGCGGCGCTGTCGTGGAGCGTTGGCAACCAGATCATTCGCACGCGCGTGATTGGCGACGTGCTTCCGCTCGCCGGCGCACCCGCCTTGCAGCAGGAGCTCGCCATTGGCGACACCATCGTCGCGGTGAACGGCAGGCCGGTGCACAGCTGGAACGAGGTGATCGCGCGCATCGACTCGACGCAGGGCAACCGCCTCGTGCTGCAGACGCAGCGGCGACAGGTGGCCATTCGCATTGGCGGTGCTTCGGGCGCGACGCGCGAGCAGGTCGAAAATGCGGTGCGCCCCTACCTGCCGCCCATCATCGATGGCGTGCTGACCGACAATCCGGCGGACCGTGCGGGGCTACGGGCGGGGGACAGCATTGTGGCCGTCGGCGGTTCTCCCGTGAATTCGTGGTCCCAGATCGTGGACCGCATCGAGGCGTCACCGGGCAAGCCGCTGGCGTTCGCGGTGATGCGCGCGGGCACCCCGGTCCGGATGACCGTTACTCCCGATTCCGTGCCGCAGGAAGACGAGACGACCGGGCGTACGGGAATCGTCGGGAAAATCGGAGCCATGGGCCGCGCACCAACGGAGCGCGAACCCATTTCGGCGACACAGGCCGTTTCATTCGGATGGCGCGAGACGTGGGCCATGACGGGCGCCATCGTGGTGGCCGTGCGCAAGATTGCCACGGGCGCGCTCTCGGTGAAGCAGCTCAACGGCCCGATCGGGATCGGCCGCGCGGCGAGTACCGCGGTGCAGCGCGGCTGGGCCGATGTGTTCTATCTGCTGGCGCTGCTGAGCGTGAATCTGGCCGTCTTCAATCTGCTGCCGATCCCGATTCTGGACGGCGGACAGATTGCGTTGAACGTGGTGGAGGCGGCGAAGGGCAGCGCGGTGAGCATGCGCACGCGGGAGAATCTCATTCGCTTCGGGCTTGCCGCCATCGCGCTCCTGTTCGTGATCGTCATGTACAACGACATCACGAGCTGGGTCAGGCACCTCCTTGGTCCCTGAAGTGGTTCGGCGCGCGACGGGCTGCGTGGGCGCGCTGTGGGTCGCGCTGCTCGTGTTCAGCGGTGCCGCCCGCGCGCAGGCCGGGGCCTACCGTTTCGTGATCGACTCGGTCGCGGACAGCACCATTACCTTCAACACCGCGGGTGAGCGCTGGGTGAAAGCGGGACTGCACGGCATCGCCGTGGACCCGCAGCGGCACGACGCGCTCGTGGCGCGGTTTGCGATTCTCGACGTGCGCGATGGTCAGGCCGTTGCGCTCATCACGGGCCAGACCACGCAGTTGTCCAACGAGCATGTCGCACTGGTGGAACGGCCGGGCACGCCGTTCTTCAAGCGAGCCGGCTTCTGGATCGGCCTGGCGCTGGGAACGGTCAGCGGGATCGCGATTGCTCGCTAGCGATCCGCGCGCTGGACATCGCGGACTCGGAACACGGAATGCTGGGACTTCAACTCTTCCGCACATCGCAGATCACCATTGACTGCGACGAATGCCATCGGCGCTTCGAAGCGTATCGCGGTGGCGTGTGCGAGGCCTGCCGGCGCATTCTCTGCGGCGACTGCCTGCACGGATCGTGGGCGCGCCGCATGGCGGTGGAGTTCGGCGCGCGGCCCGTATGCATCCAGTGCCGCTCGGCCCACGCCGGCGCGGAGGCGGGCTCCGCTGTCGATCACTGATGCGTTCGTTCGCACAGCAGCCGTATGCGAACGCGCGTCGTCTGCCCCGCGCTGACGACGACCGGCGCGCGATACGTCGCACAGTACGGCGCGGAGACTTCCAGCGCGTGATGGCCAACCGGCAGCGGCGCGCTGTCGGCGCTGGCGCCAGAGCCGTGAGCAAGCGTTCCACCTGACGTGGCCAGCACCGTCCACGTTGCGGCCGCCGGTGCGATGTCGGGCGCCACGAAACCGCAGGAACGTGGCGACAGGCTCACGGACGTGACGCCCGTGTCCAGAACGAGAACCGTGGATTCGTCGTGCGCCCAGGAGCAGCCGTGCACCGACGGCAACACGGCGGCCACGCGATGGGTACCCGGGATGTTCGGCACGTCGTGCGTACCGGGTGCAAGGTGGAAACCGTCGATTTCGATGGTGGCACTCGCCGGCGCAACGATGTGCAACACCGGTCGCGGCGCTGGCGCGCTGGCGGAAACCGGCGGCAGGGTGGCTGGCGCGTCATGCGTAACGGGCGGTGGCGCGTCCGCGACCTGGCCGCCGCGCCATCGCATGGCGGCCGCGGAGCCGGCGAGCAACACCGCGGCGGCCGCCACGCCCACGACCAGCGTGCGCGGCCGGGTGAACCATCCCGGCATCTTCAGCGCATGTCTCCTGCCGCCCGCGCGCTCGTCCGGCGCGGCTGGCATCACGACCGTCGTGCTCTCCTGGAGCGGGCCGCCGTGAGCCAGGAGTTGCGCGAGATCGGCGCGCAGCGCTTCGCCACCGGGATAGCGATCCGCCGGATCCTTGGCGAGGCAGGTGAGGATGATGCGCTCCGCGCTCTCCGACAGTGCCGGATTGTGCACCCGCGGCCGCGGGGGTGTGTCCTCCACGTGCTGGCGCGCGACCTCATACCAGTCCGAGCCTTGAAACGGCAGCACGCCGGTGGCCGCCTTGTAGAGCGTGACGCCGAGGGAGTAAATGTCGGCGCGCCCATCGAGCGTGTGACCGCGCGCCTGCTCGGGAGAGAAGTACTGCGGCGTGCCGACCACCATGTTCGTGCCCGTGCGCCCGACGTAATCCACCATGGCGCGGGCGATCCCGAAATCGGCGACCACGGCATTCCCGTGCGCGTCGAACAGGATGTTGTCCGTTTTGATATCGCGATGGATCACGGATTCGCGATGCGCGAAAGCGAGCGCGGCGGAGACGTCCATGCCGAGCCGGAGCACAAGGGCCTCCGGCAACCGCTCCATCGCGTGCAGCCGTTCGTCGAGCGTACCGGGAAGGAAGTCCATCACGAAATACACGGCACCGGCTTCGCGACCGACCGCGAGGATGCGAATGATGTTCGGGTGGCGGAGCTTCGCGGCGGTGGAAGCCTCGTGCCGGAACCGCTCCTCGAATTCGGCTTCACCGGCGAACTGCGGTTTGAGAACCTTGATCGCGACGGGGATGTCGAGTTCGGGATCGTATCCCCGGTAGACCCAGGCAAATCCGCCTGACCCCACGAGGGCATCCATTCGAAAGCGGCCGACGGTTCGGCCAATGTAGCGCTCGGGCACGGCGGAGACTTTACATGGCTGGTGCGCAGCACTAAATTACTGCGCTTCAATGAATTCGGCGCTGCTATCGCAGTTGTACGTCTGGAGAATATATCCCAAATGGCGTTCGTCAAAGCATCGGTTATCGAAAAACACCGGACACACGAGACCGACAGCGGGTCCAGTACCGTGCAGGTGGCGCTCCTCACCGAGCGCATCAATTATCTGACTGACCACTTCCGAGCCCACCAGAAGGACAATCACAGTCGCCGTGGACTGCTCAAGATGGTCGGTCGTCGTCGCCGGTTGCTCGACTACATGAAGCGGACGGACCTCGAGGGGTATCGCCGGCTGATCAGCGAGCTTGGACTCCGTCATTAGTTCGTTCGTCACCTACACTCGCGCGGGCGCCGATTCTGCGGTCCCCGCGCGTTTTGTGTTCCCGCAAGGACAATCGCAATGATGCAACGCGTTGAGAAGGAATTCGCCGGCCGTAAACTCGTCATCGAGACGGGGAAGATGGCCAAGCAGGCGGCTGGTGCCGCCCTGGTGCAGTTTGGCGAGACGATGGTACTCGCCGCCGTCACGGTGAGTGACACGCAGAGCCAGCTGCCGTTCTTCCCCCTCACCGTGGAATACAAGGAGCGCTCCTACGCCGCCGGCAAGATTCCCGGCGGGTTCATCAAGCGTGAGGGACGCCCGCGCGACGAGGAAATTCTCTCGGCGCGCATCATCGACCGCTCCATTCGTCCCCTCTTCCCGGAGGGATTCAAGAATGAAGTGCAGGTCTTCATCTTCGTCATCTCGGCGGACCAGGAGAATGACGCGGACGTTGCCGCACTGCTCGGCACGAGCTTCGCGCTCAACGCATCGCGCATTCCGTTCCTCGGACCGCTCGCCGGCGTGCGCATCGGTCGCCTGCAGGACAAGTGGGTGGTGAATCCGACCTTCCAGCAGTTGGAGTACAGCGACCTGGACGTGATCGTCGCCGGCACGAAGGACTCGATCGTCATGGTCGAGGGCGGCGCCATGGAAGTCAGCGAAGCCGACATGCTCGAGGGACTGACCGTCGCACATCGGGCCATTCAGGATCTTGTCGGCATTCAGCAGGAGCTGCTGGCCACGACGTCGGTGCCGAAGATGCAGTGGAAGAAAGTCGAGCATCCGGCGGAGCTGGCGGAGCGGGTGAAGGAGCTCGCCGAGAGTCGCATCACCGCTGCGCTCAACGCCAAGGACAAGCATGCGCGCATCCAGGCGGTGGAAGCGATCAAGTCCGAGATCGTCGAAACGCTGACCGCCAATTTCCCGGAGCAGGGACGGGCGATTTCGGATCTCGTTGGCGACGTGGAGTACGGGGCGCTCCGCGCTCAGGTGCTCGACACGAATGAGCGAGTGGACGGGCGCACGCCGAACGAGGTGCGTCCCATCTCCATCGAGACCGGCGTGCTGCCACGCGCGCATGGGTCCGCGCTCTTCACGCGCGGGCAGACGCAGGCACTCGTCGCGGTCACGCTGGGCACGGCCAACGACGTGCAACGTCTCGACTCCATCGATGACGCCGCCGAGACCACGAAGACGTTCATGCTGCACTACAACTTCCCGCCGTTTTCCACTGGCGAGGTACGCCCCGTTCGCGGCACGAGCCGCCGCGAAATCGGCCACGGCAACCTGGCGGAGCGCGCGCTCCAGCCGCTGCTCCCCGAGTTCGAGAAGTTCCCGTATACCGTGCGAATCGTCTCGGACATCCTGGAGTCCAACGGATCTTCGTCCATGGCGACGGTGTGCGGCGGTTCGCTCGCGCTCTTCGATGCCGGTGTGTCCTTCGGCGCGCCGGTGGCGGGTGTGGCGATGGGACTCATCAAGGAAGGAAAGCGCTACGCGATCCTCACCGACATTCTGGGCACCGAGGATCACCTCGGCGACATGGATTTCAAGGTTGCCGGCACGGCGCAGGGCATCACGTCCATCCAGATGGACATCAAGATCGAGGGGCTCGACCTCAAGATCATGCGCGAAGCG
>JBOHTE010000664.1:0-1959 GCA_050733555.1 Gemmatimonadaceae bacterium
GCAGAAAAGCCGCGTGGCCCGTGAAGAACTGGCCGCGGATGTTCGTGAACGTGGCGTCGGCCGCGACGTGGCGCGAGTAGGCGACCGCATCTCCGTGGCCCCACGCCGTGATCTCGTCCGCGACAACACTGCGGACGGCCGCGGTGTCGGCGGCCGTCTGTGCCCCGAGCCGCGGTCCGAGCACGCCGAGTGACAGGCCCACCAGAAGCCCGACCGCATGCGGCGCTCTCCAGGACCGCGCGGTGGCATGCGGCGAGTCCCCCTCCCCCACGCTGGGCCAACGCAGTGGGCGCAGTGTGCGACCATCCGGGACAACCTCTGCTGCATGCATGACACAACCTCCGCGTTCCACAGTGAAGGCGACGGCCCGGCTGACAGATGGCGAATAAGCTGCGTGGTGCGGCGGCCACAGGCAAGATCGATTCGTTCCCGTTCGAGCGGCCGCGCCACGACAGCGTCATGCGCTGGTCAGGCCGCATGCGGTGAGGAAACGGTGAAGCGGAATCCATCGAGGTCATGCAGTCGGAAAATTCGATAGCCATGAGCACTCATGGGATCGCTATCAAGCGTGACGCCCTGGGCTTTGATTGATGCCGCAAAAGCGTCGACATCCTGGCGAGTGGTAATCCGGAGGGACAGCCCCTCGCCCTTGGCTCGATGCGGACCTTTCGCGCCATCGTCCTGGGTCAGGAGGAGGCGGACAGCGCCGGCCTTCAAGGACACCGCGATCAACTGGCCGTCACGCTCGTGGCGCCGGTCGACGGTAAAGCCGAGTACAGTGGTATACCAGGTGGCGCTCCCCTCGAGGTTTGTGACGGTCAATGACGCGTCGAGGGTGTCGCCGTGCAATGGTTCAGGCATCTGAGGATGAGTCCTCGCTCCGAATTGAACGGTGCACAGATAGGTGAATGTACCCTTGCATGCCGCCGAACCATTGGTGGATTGCGTCGCTGCGTCGCGGCAGTGCCGGTCTTCCGGTCTTCCCGGCTTATGCCGCCGCCACGGCGCCGGCGAGGGACTGAGCCGCCCGGGATCGATGACGCGCCAGCAGGTAGAACGCGGCGAAATGCGTGATCATCAGCGCGGGCACGTAAATGATCGGGATCACGTAGGCGGCTCCCAGCCGGCCGGCGACAGCCGGCAGCCCGGCCTGCATGGCGTGATAGTAGTCGAGGATCAGGTCCGCTGCCCCCACGACATTGAAGCTGACCACGAAAAGCCAGAAGAGGGGACGAATCCTCACGGTGAGCAATGCCAGGATGGCGAGCACGCCAGTGGCCAGGTCCCCGTACGCGGCGAACGTCGCGAAATGGCCCGGCAGGTTCGGAGCCACCACGCCGGGCAGGATGAAGACCAGCCCGAAGAATCGAAAACTGTGGAACGTGGCGATGGCGCGATGCGCCGCGATGGGATCCATGGCCTTGAGTCTGGGGAGCAGGTACGTGCCGAAGCAGAGCACACACGCGACATAGCCCAGAACGAGCTGGATCTGAAAAAGAGTCTCGGGTGACATGTGAACAGTTCGCCTCCATACTGGACTGAGAGTTCGTCAGCCTGGACCGCCGTCCGCCCTGCGGAGGCGGGAACCCCAGGAGCTGACTGGGGTGGTACCGGCAAGTACCACCACGGTATTATGGTACTATGTGGTACCAACATCGTCAAGGAGTGCTGATGGCGGCGACATCGAGGGCAGGACGGCGCCGGGACGGCGGCAACGAACCGCGGGTGCGCGAGCGCATCCTCGAGGCGGCCTTCGCGTCCTTCATGCGCAACGGCTACGCGGCGGCCAGCACGGCCGAGATCGCTGCGCACGCGCACGTCTCGAAGCGCGAGCTGTATGCGCTGGTCGGTAACAAGCAGGCCATGCTGGTCGCCTGCATCCGCGATCGTGCCACGCGGCTGAAGATGCCCGCGGACCTGCCGGCGCCGCACGACCGCGAGAGCCTCGCGCACGTGCTG
>JBOHTE010000665.1:0-10760 GCA_050733555.1 Gemmatimonadaceae bacterium
CGCAGCCGGTCACTGCCAACCGCCGACGTGTCCCTGCGTGTGCGGCTGATGAAGACGCCGGACGCGTATCTCGCGTCGCGGAGCGCGCGTCGCGAGCTGCCCTATGAGGCGCTGCTCGCTGCGGGACATTCCACCTGGCGGGTGGGCGACCGGGTGCGCGTGTACCGCAGGCAGAACGGCGAAGCAGGGCTTTCCGGGGCCGCTGTCACGGCGGGTGACGACGACGTCGGCTCGGAGGACTCGCGCGACTACGACGTCGGCTATTACACCCGGCTCCTGCGCACGAGCTGGGCCCAGCGCCTCGCACGCGCATTCCTGCCGGCGGACTTTGCGGCGGTGTTCGCTGATCCCGATCAGTTCAGCCTCTTCACCCCCGCACTGCAGACAATCCGGCCGGTGCTGACCGAGCTGGCGAGGCCTTAGATTTCCAGCGAGGCCGCGTCGAGCAGGGGCGCCGTGCCATTCTCGGGTTCCTTGTGCGCGTCACTGAAGTCCGTTTTCCGGAAGGCTCCATGCGCTCTCGCCGCAAGCTCGCCATCGGCATCGCCGCCGTCCTCGGCAGTATTGTCATTCTGCTGCTCGTCCTTCCCTTCCTCGTCCGCGGACCCATCGCTGCACGGGTCAAGGCGGAACTTGCGAAGTCGGTGAATGCGCAGGTGAGTTGGAGCGGCGTCGGCCTGAGTCTGCTCCGGGACTTTCCCAACGTCACGTTCCGCCTGAACGATCTCACGATCAGAGGGGTGAAGCCGTTCGCGGGTGACACACTGCTCGCGATGCAGCAACTCCGCATCGTACTTGACCTGGGCAGTGTGATCGGCAATCTGCGCCATGGCGACGCCATCGTCGTTCGTGAGGTGAACATGCAGCGGCCGGTCGCCAGGCTGCTGGTGCGTGCGGACGGAGATGAGAACTGGAACATCATGCGCAAGCAGCCGCCAGGCGCCACGGCCGACACGAGCAAGGCGGTCGCCATCTCGCTGCGACAGTTTGCCATTCACGACGGAAGCATCCGCTATGACGATCGGCACGCGAACTCCACCGCTTCGGTCTCCGGGCTCGAGCTCGCCCTCAACGGAGACTTCGCGCAGGACAGTTTCAACCTCGCCACGCGTGTCGGCGCCGACAGCGTCTCGTACCGCTTCGCCGGGATTCCATACCTGAGTGACGTCGCGCTGGCGGTGGATGCGAACGTCGGTGCGGACATGCGGCACCGCCGCTTCACGTTCGTGAAGGACACGCTGCACCTCAATGATCTCGTCCTGGCGTTCGGCGGCACGGCGGGCCTCGGCGACAGCACGACGGCGCTGGACCTCACCTTTTCGTCACCGGGCACAGCCTTCGCGAGCATCCTTTCGCTCGTTCCGGCGATCTACGCGCGGGACTTCAAGAGTCTGCAGACATCCGGGAGGATGTCGGTAGAGGGGCGCGTGCACGGCAACTACGGGCCGCACGTCATCCCGGCGTTCGCCCTCAGGGCCACAGTGGAGAATGGCGCCTTTCGCTATCCGGACCTGCCGCTCCCCGCGCGTGACATCGCGCTGAATCTGGCGGTCAGTAACCCGGGCGGGAGCATCGACAGTACGGTCGTCGCGCTCAATCGCTTTCATGTCGCGCTCGGCCAACGTCCGCTCGATGGGCGGCTCGTGCTGCGCACCCCGGTAAGCGATCCCGACATCGACATCACGCTCAAGGGCTCAGTGGATCTCGCTGACGTGCAACGCACCGTGAAACTACCGGACGTGAAGCAGCTCACGGGGCTGATCACGGCGGACCTGGCCGTGCACACGCGGAAATCGTGGGTGGATGCCGGGAAGTATGACCGGATCGCCGCAAAGGGGACGTTCGGCGTTTCCCATGTCGCGCTCAACAGCGCGGCAGTGCCGCATCCCATCGCGATCGACTCCGCACGGCTCGGCTTCACGCCGCGCCATGCGGAACTCACCTCGTTCGCCGCACGGATCGGCAACAGCGACGTCCGCGCTTCGGGGACGCTCGACAACGTCCTGGGCTTCGTGCTGCACAACGACGAGCTGCGAGGTGACGCCACCGTCGCGAGCAATCGCTTCGATCTCAACGAGTGGCGCTCCAGGGACAAATCAAAGGTGATCGCGGTGCCGCCGAGGGTGGACTTCACGCTGCACGCCACGGTGAAGCAGCTGCTCTACGGGCAGCTCGACATTGCCAATGCGCGCGGTGCGCTGCGCGTGAAGGATCAGCGAGTAACATTCGACGGCTTCCGCATGGACATGCTGGGCGGCGAGGTGACCGCAAACGGATTCTACGAGACCACCACGCCGGCGCGCCCCACATTCAATCTCGCGCTCGCCGTTGATTCGGTGGACATCCCGACGACGTTCAGCGAACTGGTCACCGTGCAGCAACTCGCGCCCGTCGCGCGGTACACCCACGGGATTCTCAACGCCCAGCTCAACCTCACCGGGCCGCTCGCCGAGGACATGACGCCGGTCTTCTCCGCGCTCACGGGGCAGGGCTCGTTCCGGACCGGCAGCGTTGCCATTCAGGGATTCCCGGTGCTGGTGAAGCTGGCCGACGTGCTCAAGATGGATCAGCTTCGAAATCCCACACTGCAACCGCTCGCCGACAAATTCCGCATCGAGAACGGCCGCCTCAACGTCGCGCCCTTCGATGCGCATATTGGCGATCTGGCGGTGACCGTGTCGGGGTCCAACGGCATCGACAAGACGCTGGATTACACTCTCGCGCTCGCGGTGCCCACAAAGATGCTCGGCTCCGGCGCGAATCAGGCCATCAGCTCGCTCGCCACGCGCGCCGGGCGCGCCGGGATCAACCTGGGCAGCGCGGCAGTCGTGTCTATTGGCGCCAGGGTGACGGGAACCGTGACCGATCCGGTGATACGTCCTTCCTTCGCGGGAACCGCCGGATCGGTCAAGGAGGCGGTGCAACAGGCGGTGCAGACGAAGGTCGAGAGCACCGTGACGAACGTCAAACAGCGCGTCGATTCGGCGAAGCAGGCAGCGCAACGGGTCGCTCGCGCCAGGGCCGACTCACTCGTCGCGCAGGCGCAGAAGCAGGCCGCCGTGCTTCGGCAGCAGGCGGACTCGCTGGCCGCGCGCGTGAAGCGGGAGGCCGACGCGAAGGCGACGGCCATGGTTGCGCAGGCCAACAACCCCGCCCTGAAAATCGTCGCGCAGGCTGGCGCCGACAAATTGCGACAGCAGGCGGACCAGCAGGCGCGGAAGATCGTACAGGACGCTGGTGCTCGCGCGGATTCGCTGGTGGCGGCGGCACGCCGGCAGGGGGAGTCGCTGACGACGCCGCAACCCTGAGCATCACGCACCCGTTGCCGCAGGATGCCCCGCAAGGCGCCATGCGGGCCACCCGTCCTCGGAGCGGCGGGCCCTGATACCACGCTTCCGCAGAAGCGCCACCGCCTCGAGCGCGAGGACGCAGTACGGCCCGCGGCAGTAGGCAATGACGTCGTGGTGTTTCGGAATGTCACGGAGCCGTTTCCTGAGTTCCGCGAGCGGGATGGATACGGCGCCAGGGATATGTCCCGCTGCGTACTCGTCCCGAGGACGGACATCAATCACGGTCACGTTGCCCTGGCGCACGAGTTTCCGGAGCTCGGCCAGCGCAACAGGCTGCAACTCGTCGCGGTCCTGGAGATACTGTCGAGCGATCTGCTCGACCTCGGTGAGCCGCTGGCGGCCCAGCCGCTGCAGCTCCCGTACGAATCGCGAGACGTCGGCGTCGGCGAGACGGTAGTACACGTACGTCCCGGCCCTGCGCGTCTCGACCAGCCGGGCCTGGCGCAGCACACGCAGGTGGGCGCTCGCATTCTTGATTCCCGTGCTCGACTGCGCGGCAAGTGCTTCGACCGTCTTCTCTCCCTGTGCAAGCAGGTCGAGCAGCTCGATGCGCACCGGGCTCGCGACGGCGTGGCCGATCCGGGCGAACTGGGCGTACAGGGGAACCTTGAGATCGCGGTGGCTCATATCTGGCGCTGCGGCCATTATTCGTGTTATCTATAGAATAGTAGCATTACACCCTTGGTCAAGCGGCGTACATCCGGGTCGGCCAACGAACGGAGTGTCATCATGGATAGGCTCGCACAGCAGATTCCCGGCATCGCAGGGCCGATCGAGGGCCTCGACCTCGACGCCCTGCGCGATGCGATTCGTGAGGAGTACCACGCGGTGGCAACGCATCCGGAGCAGAGCTTCCACTTCAACACGGGTCGGCCGCTCGCTCGCATGCTCGGCTATGCGGACGAATGGTTCGAGGGAATTCCGGACGCTACGATTGCATCGCTTGCCGGAACCGGGAATCCATTCAGCCTTGGTCTGCCGCGCGCCGGTGAGCACGTCGTGGATGTCGGGTGCGGCGCGGGGGTCGACAGCCTGATCGCGTCGCGCATGGTCGGGCCGGCGGGGCGCGTCATCGGCGTCGACATGACCCCGGCGATGCTCGAGAAGGCTCGCGCGAGCGCGGCCGAGATGAGGGCGGACAACGTCGAGTTTCGAAGCGGCCTCGCCGAGTCGCTTCCGGTCGATGACGCGTGGGCCGACGTCGTGACGTCGAATGGCGTGCTGAATCTCTTCCCGGACAAGCTTGCGGGCCTGCGCGAGATGGCGCGTGTGCTCAAGCCCGCGGGCCGGCTCCAGATCGGCGACATCCTGGTGCAAAAGCCCGTGGCAGACAGCGCGAAGCGCAACATCGACTTGTGGAAGGGCTGAATCGCCGGCGCTCTGCTGGAGGCAGAGCTGCACGCGACGGTCGTCGCGGCGGGCTTCGTCGGGTTCGAGATCACTCAGCGGGTCGATGTGTACAGTGGGGCACCACAGGCGTCGAGTGCCGCGCAGTTCGGCACGCTCGGCATCACCTTCAGCGCGCGGAAGGCCGCCGACGACGCGGAATGGACAGCCGAGCTGAGCACGCTGAGCTGCGCTGTGTAGTCGGCAGAGCTGCCCGCACGCGCTCGCGGCGGGTCAGCGTGTGCCGGGTCGCGGAGCGATGGTGGCGAGCACCGCGAATGGCGAGGGCATCACGGTGGACGGCCTCGTGTGCGGCGCCACTTCCTCGCCGGGCGCCAGACGGAACACCACCACACGGGCGTCCGCTGAATCGTGAACGATGGCCGTGGCCGGCCGGCCCGGGCGCACCGCGACCGCCCCCGCCGCGATCGCGCGCGGATCATCCACTGTCATTCGTCCTGTGCCTCAGGCAGTTGTGTCCAAATTCTTCGGCGTGGCGCTACCGGCCGGCTCGCCGGCCGCCGATCCTGCAGACATCTCCGTGCTGCCCGCCGTCAGATACGCGTCCAGCCAGCCTAGCACGTGCTCCCAGATGTCGGCGTTGCCGTACGCTGCCTGCGCACGCCCAATGAAGCCTTCGTCCCGCACGGTGATGAGCGTGCCCACCGGGGTCGGCTCGAAATGATACGTGATGGTCGTCTCGCGGTCGCCAAGAAAGGGGTGCGCGTCGAACCTCCTGGTCATCACGATCCTGTTGGGAAAATCGAGCGCGCAGAATTCACCCCAGGCGTGAACCAGACTCGCGTCAGCCAGCTCGACCGTCACGCTCCAGGCGCCGCACACCCGAAGGTCGGCCTGCCAATCCTTCTGATGGTAGTTGCCGGGAAACTTCCACCACCGCTCGACTTCATTGGTGGTGAGGGCGTCGAACGCGCGCTCAGGCGGGCCACCCACTTCGGCAACGGCGATAATGATCCCGGCACCGGCGTCCGCAACAGCGCGGGGAATTCGTTTCGATGCGGTGGGCGCCCGAAAGTCCGGCTCCATTCCGGCTCGAGTCTTCATGTGCTCCTCGTGGAAGTTGGCGCGATTACCCGTACTCGGGTGACCTGTGGAAAGCGCTGCGTCAAACGATCTATGAGTGTGCGATCGTCGCTCGATTTCTCCAAGGACGTTGCGAGCAGGCGACCGTCGACATGGGGGCGCCGGCACGGGCCGTCCCACCATGTCCCGCCGGAGTTCCGGGCTCTGCGCGACGGGAAACCGGGAGGTGCGCTATACTTGTGCCGGTTCACCCACCGGCATCCGACCCATTGATCCATGCACGACCAATCGCGAAACACCATCACTCGTGCCCGGGGGTGCCGCCATGCCTCTGCTGGCGCTACGGCAGCGTCTGCTGCGGCTCATCGTGGCGCGGCCTGCGTCATCGCGGCGCTGACACTCGTCGCGCCGGCGATGCGACCGCTCCGCGCGCAGACGCCCGGTTCGACCGCATTCGCGCCGGCGGTCGCGTCCACCTCCGATGACTGGGGGAGCTACGGACGCGATCCGGGAGGGACCCGCTTCTCGCCGCTCGCACAGATCGATCGGTCGAACGTGGCGACGCTGCATATCGCCTGGCGCTTCAGCTCCGGCGAGGCCGGACCGCAGTACGCGACCGACCGCACGACATCGTTCGAAGACACGCCGCTCGTGGTGGCGGGTACCATGTTCGTGGCGACTCCGCTGGGCCGCGTCTTCGCGCTCGACGCAGCCACCGGGCGCGAACGGTGGCGCTACAACGGCAGCGTGGTGCGGGTCGCGCACTTCGGAGACTTCACCACGCGCGGCGTGTCGTACTGGCGGGACCCTGGCGCCGCGGCAGGCGCGGCGTGCCGGACGCGCATCGTCTTCGCGACCATCGATGCCCGTCTGATCTCGCTCGATGCCGCGACGGGTGCACCGTGCCAGCACTTCGGTGATGGCGGTACCGTTGATCTGCGCGTCGGCTTGCACACACCGCCGCACGAGTACGAGGAGTATGAAGTCACGTCGCCGCCCGCGGTCGCCGGCGGCATGCTCGTCGTCGGCTCGGGAATCGCGGACAACGGGTGGACCAATGCGGTCAGCGGCGAAGTGCGTGGCTACGATGCGCGAACGGGCGTGCTGAAATGGACATTTGATCCCGTCCCGCGCCAGGCGAGCGACCCCGCATACGACACGTGGCGGGGACCGAACGCGCATCACACCGGCGCCGCGAATGCGTGGAGCGTCATCACCGCGGACACCGCTCGCGGGATGGTCTTTCTGCCAACCTCCAGCCCCAGCCCTGACTACTTCGGCGGTGAACGACTCGGCGACAACCGGTATGCCAACTCGGTGGTCGCCCTGCGCGCATCGACCGGTCAGGTCGTGTGGTCATTCCAGACCGTGCACCATGATCTGTGGGACTACGACAACGCGGCGCCACCGGCGCTCGTCACGGTCGTGCGCCAGGGCAGACGCATTGACGCGGTACTCGAAGCAACCAAGACCGGCATGCTGTACGTTCTCGATCGCGACACCGGCAGGCCAATTGTCCCCGTGGACGAACGACCCGTTCCGTCGAGTACCGTTCCCGGTGAAGTGGCGGCACAGACACAGCCCTTCTCGCGTATTGTATTGAGTCCCATGCAACTCGATCCAGCCAGGGTTTTTGGCCAGGACAGCGCGGATCGCGCGGGGTGTCGCGCGGCGCTGGCAAAATTGCGCTACGAGGGTCCGTTCACGCCGCCAAGCGTCGAGGGCACGCTGGCGTTGCCGTCGAACATCGGTGGTGCGCACTGGGGTGGCGTGGCCTTCGATCCCACCCGGCAGCTCGCCATCGTTCCGGTGAACAACATCGCGGCCGTTGTGCAATTGATCCCGCGAGCGACGTATACGGCGCTCATGGACACGATGCGGGACGACGGCGGGTGGGCGTATGCACCGATGCGCGGAACGCCATACGGCATGCGCCGCACCTTCCTGCTCTCACCTGCCGGCGTGCCGTGCACGCCCCCTCCATTTGGCTCACTGGTCGCGGCGAACGTTGCAACTGGAGCCATCGCGTGGAGTGTTCCACTTGGGGCCTCGCGCCCGCTCGCCCCAAACCGCGGCGCGACGGATGTGCGCACCGGCATGAAGTCGCCGTTCGACGCCCACGGTCCGGCACATGCCGACGCGCCGACACTCGATTCGTTGGGTTCCGTGAACCTCGGTGGCGCCATCGTGACCGGTGGCGGCCTGGTCTTCGTTGGCGCGACACTCGACCAGGAGTTGCGCGCGTTCGACGTCGAGACTGGACGTGAGCTCTGGCACGCGATGCTGCCGGCCGGAGCGAAGGCGACGCCCATGACGTACGCGGTTCGCGGGCGGCAGTACGTGGCGATTGCGGCGGGCGGCGATGGCGCCTACTTCGGCAAGTCGGATGACGTAGTCGTGTTCGCGCTGCCAGTGCCGAGTGCCGCGCACGAGCCATGAGAGCAGCCGTGGCGCGTCAGCGCGAGCCCATTCCTCCATGGGCTGCACGAACCAGCTCCAGATACCGGCCACGCTGATCGGGGTGCAGCACGTTGACAATCTCCATTTGTGCCGAATCGATCGTTGCCCGGACTTCCGGGCGCAACGCGCGCCACGCCGAGTCGATTGCCGTCTGGTGCCGAGTCAGAATGCTGACGATCGAATCACGCTGCGCGGAATCGAGCTTGAGCTCCCGGTTGAGGCGCTGGACAAATGCATGGGGCTCCATGGGATTGCCTGGCGGCGCGGACCGTCCCGTCGTGCGCGCGAGGCCGTAGCCCGCAGCGCCACCGACGACGAAGACGACGATCAGAAGCAGGATGCCTCGTGCCCGGGCTGAACTCATGGGCGGGTGCTCCGGAGCGCCGCTCGTACCTCCGCAAGCGCCGCGACGGGCGGCGGCGCGTCCGCCGTGACCAGCATCTGCCCCAGGCGGTCCGCTGGCATCAACGCCACCTGCATGGCACCGCCCTGCGCCCGCGCCCGATCTCGCGCCGCGACCACGCTGACTGCGAGCGCGAGCACCATACAGGCGGCCACCAGCCACGCGGACCGCGCACCACCAAGCCAGCCAAGGGTGGTTCGCGGCGCGCGCATCGCACGCACCACGCGCTCCGTGAGCCCGTCCCAATAGTTACCGTCGTCGGGAATTGATGACGAATCGAATTGCGTGGCCACGGTGCCTCCGCTCGTTGTTCGTAGAAGAATGATCATCGCATGCTCAACGTTCGCTGGACTCTCCACGCGTCCAGCGGTCAGCCAGGGGACGGCGGAGCGATTCCAGCCGTGTCCGCAGTTCACGTCGGGCGCGAAAGACATGCTGCCGCACCGTCGACGCGGCAATGGCATACATCGCCGCGACGTCCTCCACGGAGACCTCGCGGAGCACCACCAGCTCGAAGCACGAGCGCTGCATTGCCGGAAGGGCTTCCAGCTCGCGGCGAACGACCGCCAGCTCACTCTCGGCATCCATCTGTGCTCCGGGATCACTCGCAAGGGTGTCATCACTCCGCCAGCGGCGCCAGAGTGATTGTCGGTGCGCCCGCCTCGCATGCGTCTTCAGTGCGAGCCGGCGCACCACTCCAAAGAGCCAGGGCGCGAACGGCCGCGTGGAATCCAGCTCGGCGGCGCGTTCGCTGGCCAGGATGAAGGCTGCCTGCACCACGTCCTCGGCGTCGTCCCTGTCCCCCATGAGTTGCGCGGCAAACAGTGTCGCGGCGCGAATGTGACGGCGAACCAGCATGTCGCACGCCTCACGATCCCCTGTCGTCATGCGGGCCAGCAGCACTGCGTCGTCGGGCTCGGGCGCGCTGCTATCATTCAACGCCTCGCGACCGCTGCGACTCCAATGGTCGCGGTTCTGCCGCCCACCCCGGTCAGGGCGCACGGAGTACACTCGCCGGTGACTGCAGCGCGGCGCGCCAGGATGGCCAGGCGGCCGCCACCTGCGTCGCGATGAACACGGTGACCGCGCTTCCGAGCGCGAATGCACCCGACACCGGCAGGCGTGCGAATCGTGCGACGCCGAGTCCGCTGGCCACGCCGCACAGCGCGCCTGCGGCACCCACCACTCCTGCCTCGATCGCGAACTGGGCGAAAATCATTCCGCGGGTTGCCCCGAGCGCACGACGCGTACCGATCTCGAACCGACGCTCGCGTACCGAACCGGCAACGGTCGCCTGCCGCGCAAGATCGTTGACCGTGACTGGCAGCGTGAATCGATATTCTCCCGCAATGACGAGAATTCCAGGCACATCTGCCTCGAGCATTCGCGCGTCGCGAAGCGTCAGTGTAGTGACCGGCGCACCGGTGCGCGCGCGGCCGGCGCGATTCCGGCTATCCTCGGCGCTCACTACCAGCACCGTCGCCCCCATTCGCCTGATCTCGTCGAGCGCGGTCTGCCTGCCCCGTGCAGCGATTCCGACCGCGACCACGAGTGCGGCAAGGCACACGGCCACTGCTGCGCCCGCAGCTGCGCCACGCGCTGGACGACGCGCGACCAGACGCAGCGCCGTCTGAAGACGCTTCCCTCTCGCGCGCGTCGCGCCGCCCCGCAAGGACACGTGGCAGTGGCCTCTATGCGACGGTCCGGAGTGAATCCGCCGGCGGAATATCGGCGGCGTGTCGGGCGGGAAGGTAACCCGCGAGCGCGCCGATCGCGACCGTCACCAGCATGGTCCCGATGGTGGTGGCCCAGGATATGGCAAGCTGCATGCGCATCATGGCGGTACCCGCCGCGACGCCAGAGGTACGAGCCGTGTATGCGATCGCCGTTGCGATTCCGCTAAGCACCAGCACCACCCCGAGGGTCCGCCCGATTATTGTCACACCACCCATTCCCGCCAACCGGGCGGCGTGTTTACCAATGCGCAATAAGGCGCGAGCGACTCGTCGTCGCGACCCGTGACGCGGGCCGCGTCACCATGTGCCGCGCACTGCTCCCAGTGGCGAGATAGGAGTCACCGGCGTCCGGGTGGTGTCGGAGCCGGATCGCCTCGATAC
>JBOHTE010000666.1:0-2725 GCA_050733555.1 Gemmatimonadaceae bacterium
GCCTGCACGCTGAGAAACCAGCTCGACGGAAAGCTGTAGCCGAAGAAGGACGTGCGGGTGAAGCGGTCGCCGAAGAGATTGAGCGTGGAGCCGGCCTGTTCGTACGCGCCCCAGAAGATCGCGGCGAACACGAAGAACACGGCCATGGCGGCGAGGCGCTTCCACTCCACTCTGGTGAATCCCCAGAACATCCACTCCGCGGGATCATCGGGTTCCGTCGCCTGCTGTTTCGCGCTCGCCGCAACGCGCGCGGCCTCGCGCGCTTCGTGGGCTTCGCGGCGCTGCCGCTCGAGACGATCGATGCCCGGTTGCAGATGCTTCCGGCCGGCGACGTACTGGATCAGCCCCAGCGTCATCCCCACGCCGGCGCAGGCGAAGCCGAGGTGCCAGTCGACTTTCTGCGCGATCCCTCCGGCGATGAGCGGGCCGAGCGCCGCACCGAGGTTGATGCCCATGTAGAAAATCGAGAACCCGGCGTCGCGGCGCGCGTCATTCACCTCGTACAGCGAACCCACGATGCCGCTCACGTTCGGCTTGAGCAGCCCGGTGCCGACGACGATGAGTCCGAGTCCGGTGTAGAAGAAGGGCAGTGGATGGAACGCCAGCGTGAAGTGGCCGAGCGCGATGATGATGCCGCCGATGAGCACACTCTTGTACTGGCCGAGCCACCGGTCCGCGATGATGCCGCCCACGATGGCCGCGGCCCACACGCTCGCCGTGTACGTGCCGTACGCCGAACCGGCCTGGCGATCGGTGAAGCCCAGCACGTGCACCATGTACAGGATGAGGAACGCGCGCATGCCGTAGTAGCTGAAGCGCTCCCACATCTCCGTGAAGAAAAGTGTGGACAGCCCCCGCGGGTGCCCGAAGAACTCGCCGGGCGTGCGTGCGGGGCGCAATTGGTCGGTCAGAGGCGTGGGGGTGGTCATCGTGCTGGTCCGGGGTGGGCGACGGCAAACGGAAACATGAATGGTAAGGGCAGGGCAGGCATGTGCGACAGGCTGGCCGCGGACAGCCATGAGCCGATTGGGGCGGATTTCCAGCTATTGGGGATACACCCTTCACGGAGACAATCCATGTCACACGCGCCATTCCCGTTTCGCGCCATGCTGGTGAGCGTTGCACTGTTGGCCGGTGTGCTCGCCGGCTGCAGCGATTCGAATCCCCTCACGCCACAGGAGAAGGACCTCTCGGCGCTCAGGCAGGCAGTCGCACCGTATCAGGCGCTGAGCGCGGCGCAGACGGCTGGCTACACGGTTGCCGTGGGCGATCCGGGGGACGGTCATACCTGTCTCGCGGACCCGCAGGCCGGCGCCATGGGCGTGCACTATCTGAACACCACTCTCGTGGACGCCACGGTGAACGTGACCCAGCCCGAGATCATGATTTACGAACCACAGCAGGATGGGTCGTTCAAGTTCGTGGGCGTGGAGTACATCATTCCCTACAGCATTCACGGCGAGGATCAGCCGCCACCCACCCTGTTCGGCGAGGAGTTCCAGAAGAACGCGACCTTCCAGCTCTGGGGTCTGCACGCCTGGGTCGGGCGCGACAATCCGAGCGGCACCTTCGCGATGTGGAATCCAGACGTGTCGTGCCAGTACGCGCAGCAGGGTGGTTGATGGGGGCGCGGTAAGATTGGCGGTGGAGGGACAGGATTGACAGGATTGCAGGTGATCCTGTAAACGCGGTCAATCCTGTCGATCCTGAACGTCCGGACAATCCTGTCCCTACTCCTCCCGCATGGCGATCACCGGGTCGATGCGTGATGCACGCCGCGCGGGCACCAGCGCCGCGATCATCGCGACGACGCACAGCGTGAGCGCCACCGCGATGAAGGTCACCGGATCGTTCGGGCGGACTTCGTAGAGCATCGACCGTACGACGCGCGCGAGCCCGAACGCGGCGACGAGTCCGATCAGCACGCCGGCGGCGACCATGGGCGTCGTCTCGCGCGCGACGAGTCGCAGCACGTCCGCGCGCTGCGCGCCGAGGGCGATGCGGATGCCCAGTTCGCGCGTGCGCTGGGCGAGGGCGTAGGACAGCACGCCGAATACGCCGACGGCGGCGAGCAGCAACGCCAGGCCGGCGAACGCGCCGAGCAGAATGGCAATCAGACGGTCGCTCGCCATCGAGCGCGCCAGCGCCTCGTTCATGGTGGCCACACTGGCGAGCGCGATGGTTGGATCGAGCGCGCGGAGCTCGCGGCGCACGATGGGCAACGCGTTGAGCGCACCGGCGCGCGCACGCACCGTGAGGATCCCCTGATGCCAGGCGTTGTTCTGCGCGTAGGGCACCCACACCAGCGCGCGACTCGAGTCCGACGCGCCGTAGTATTTCACGTCGTGCACGACGCCGATAATCTCGCGCTCCACCTTCTCATCGCGCGATGACAGCGCGCGCCGGCCGATGGGATTCTCGCTGCCGAACATGCGCGTCGCGAACGTCTGGTTCACGATCATCACGGGCGGAGCGGCGGAGTCGTCCGTCGCCCGAAAGTCGCGACCGCGCAGCATCGACAGCCTGAGCGCCGCAAAGTAGCCGGGTGTGGCCACGTTCCAGTTGACCGCCACCTCATTGGCTGGAATCGGATCGCGCCCTTCGGCCACCATCTCCCGTCCGAGATAGAACCCGCCGCCGCCGAGCGGGCTCGCGCTGGCAATGCCGGCCGCGTCGATGCCGGGCGCGGCGGCCAGCCGGTCGCGGAGCTGGTACAAGAATGCGA
>JBOHTE010000667.1:0-4060 GCA_050733555.1 Gemmatimonadaceae bacterium
GGTGAGAGTGACGGCTCTCATCGCTCGCGTGGAGCCAGGAGCCTCTGTATCAACGATGTCGCCGTGCGCGCGGCCAATGCAAGATGGACGGAATGATCGTTCCAGCTTCAATGAAACGCATCAGACCCTGATGGCGACGGGAACAACGGGACAGACCCCCCGTACGCACGCGCACGGAGGGTCTGACTCGTACTGCGGACAGCGATGTTCCCGGCGCTAGAATGCCGTGAACGCCGACCGGTCCACGCGGGTACTGTCGCCAAGATACACGAAGTGAATGTCGCGGAAATAGCGGTCTGCCGCGGAGCGCATGCGGGGAATGCTCACTGAGCGCACGTCATCCATGGCTTCGGTGGCCTTGTGATAGTCGCCGCGGTAGAGCTGGGCCCGCGCCAGGAAACCCGCCTGCGCTTCATCCGTCATGTTGTCGCCGTAGTAGTCCATGATGAACTGGTCGGTGAAGTAGCTCAACCCCAGCGTTTCGATCGGGATGGTACGGATGGAATCGATCTGCTCCTTGATCAGCGGAAGCACGCGGCCGGGTAGGGTGGTGGTGACGTAAATCCCTCCCGTGGAAACCCCGCGCTCGATGTATGGCGCGCTGGCGGCGTAGCTGAGTCCACGCTCCTCGCGCACGGCGTCGTTCATTCGGGAGGACAGGTAGGCCGTCGCGACGCGAAAGGCCTGCAGGTCGGATTCCGAGGCGGGCGGCCCCTCGAACAGCCCCAGGATGTAGTTGGTCTGGACCGGCCGCTGAATGAACGTGACGGTGGAGTGTGAGCGCGGCGGCGGCGTGGGGAGCGTCCACACGTAGGTGCCGCGCGGCAATGTCGCCAGCGTGCGGGTGAGGGCCGCCGTCACCGCGGCGCGATCCACGCTGCCCACCACCACGAGCAGCAGGCGCGATGTCACCATCTGCGACTGCGAATACGCGGACAGGGCCGCCGAATCCAGCGTGGCGAGCGTCTGCTCGGTGCCGGCGGGCTGCAACCCGTACGGATAGCCGGCAAACGTGATGCTGTCCGCCAGCATTCCGATGTACGAGTCGGGGTCATCGCGCGAGCGGCGCAGCGCCGAGACCATCCGGCCGCGCACGAGTGACACCGCGCTCGTGCTGAGCGTGGGGTGCATCAGGCGGTCCGCCCAGACGTTCCACGACGAATCGAAATCCTGGCGAATGCCCATGAACCCGTACACCGTCCAGTCTTCCACTGGATCAATGATGATTTCGCTTCCCGTGTGTCCCCACGCTTCACGTGTGGCTCCGCCCGGATAGTGTGTCGTGCCGTATTCCGACGCGCGCAGGAGCAGCGCCTCGATGCCCTGCGTGGCGGGCGTGAGCTGCCGCGTGCCGCCCAGCAGGTACAGATGCACCGCGACGACGTCATTCGCGTAGTTGGGGCGCTGAATGACCTGCACGCCGCCCACCAGGTACGAAATCGTCACGCTGTCGAAGCGGACCGTGTGTCCCTCGGCGGACGTGACGGTCATTTTCTGTTCGGGATGCGAGGTGGCGCAGGCGATGAGTCCCCCGACCGCGGCGACGGCAACGGTCGCGCCCACCAGCCGCCGGCTGGCGGCACCACGATGGGCGTTCACTGGACCTCCGTCATCTGAATGTATTGCTGCAGCGTCGCGGCACTCACCTGAGCGTTCTTCGCCGGTGTCAGTATCCCGATCACATACGGCTTGTTGGTGATGTACTGATTCACGAAGGCGCGCACGTCGGTCACGTGCTGGGTGGAGAGGTTGTCCGAATAGCCGAGGTAGTAATCCAGTCCCGCGATGGCCCACCAGTACCCGAAGGTGTGCGCTAGTTGCGCGCCCTCCTCGAACTGGAAGGCGGTGCGCACCGCGCGACGCTTCTCGGCGATCTGGAGATCCGTGGGCTTGAAGTACTCCTCGCCGCCCATCCGTGTGAGCTCACTGGCCAGCACGGTGAGCGCCGCGGGCAGTTTGTCCGCCGTCGTGGTGCCCCAGAAGGTGATGGGCCCGGTGTGGTCGAGCGACTGATACGAGAGCGAGGCGGCGTGAAAGAGTCCGGCGTCCACGAGCTCGCGCTGGAACTGCGACTCCTTGTCCGCGAGGAGATCGGAGAGCACGTCGGCTGCGTACGTGGCGTTGGCGTCCTTGCGCACGCTCGGGCCCTGCCACTCGATCTGCACCGTCACATCATTCACGTCACCGGTCACGACGATGCCGCGGGTGCTGTCGAGCGCGGGAATGGGGGGCACGGGTGCCGCCGCGAAGGGATCGGGCCCCTGCTTCCAGCCGCCGAAGCGCTTCTCCGCCATGGCGAACACTTCGGGCGCGGACACGTCACCGGTAACGATCAGTGCGGAGTTGTTGGGGATGTACCACTCGCCGAAGATCTTCCTGAGCGCATCCGGCGTCACGGACATGAGCGAGAGCTGGTCGCCGAGCGTGTTCTTGCGCGGCCAGCCGGTGCCCCAGAGGCGGACATCGAGCTCCTGGTCGAGATGCGCAGCGGGCTCGGACAGGTCGCGCTGCATTTCTCCCAGCACGACGAAGCGTTCCTTCTGGAGATCGTCGTTGTCGAAATTCGGCTCGCGGACGAGATTCGCGAGCACACGCACGCCGGCATCCGTGTTCTCCGATGGGAGCGTGACATAGTACGTCACGTCCTCCTCGGCGGTGGTACCGTTGTAGGCGGCGTGCAGCGCTCCCATCTCGTCTCCCCAGGAGCGATTGAGCGGACCGTGGTAGCCCTTGAACAGCATGTGCTCGAAGAGGTGCGGGACGCCCTGCTCGTCGCTGGTCTGCGTCATGGCGCCCGTCTTCACGACCACTTCGACGGTGGCGAGCGGCACGGCGTGATTCTCAAAGACGATCACGTGCATGCCGTTGGAGAGCGTCTCCTGGTGCGTGAGCCGCTCGAGCGATGCGCGTTGCGCATGGAGCGGCATCGGAATGAGAAGCGCAACGCCGAGCGCGCTGCGCAGCGGGAACCATGTGACGTGTGGTCTCACGGCGGGGTGGGTTGCGGGGAGACGACGGGCGGGGAGAAGTGCGGAGAGAGTCCGGCAGCGACGCCAATCTCGGATCGACCGGCTCAGGCCGCAAGACCCGCTACGGCACCGATGTGACGAACGCGCGAGACGGGGGCAACGGGGACGGGAACGGAGGCCGGGGGACGGGGGACCGGGGGGACGGGCAATGGTCGAACCCGGGCTGCTTCGCGGGCGCATCTTCGGTGCGGGTCGTCGCCTCGCCGGTCAGTTCCTGGCCCGTCTCCAGCGCGTGATCGCGACGGCGTAGATCGCGCACGTGAGCACCAGCACGATGGTGCCGAGCACGATCTGTACGTCGCGAGTGAGACCATTGGGGTAGAGCATCTCCAGCACGTAGTGCTGCAGGAATCCTCCCGAGTAACCGCCCTCTGCCGCGCGCCGGCGGAGCGAATCCTCGAGCGGCGTCAGCGGACAGATCCAGTTCTCGTACTCCACGAGCATGCCCCAGATGGCGCAGGGGATGTGCGCCCACGCCACACGCGGCCAGCGGAGCACGAGAAAGCCGCCGAACAGGACGAACGCCACGAACAGGGCGTGTCCAACCACGACCAGCGTCGCAAGCCACTTGAAGATCATCTTCGAATTCGGCCGAGCCGGATGAACGCCGTGAGCAACCGGAGTGTGGGATGAACGCTCGGCGTGGTCACCCGGGTGCAGCCACCGCCAACTCGCGCATCAGGTTAGATTACAAATCAACACTGGCGGAGGCATCATGACGAAGGCGTTCGAGTTCGAAAGCGAGGGCCGCACCTACACCTGTCGCGTTGAGTCGCTGCGCAGTCCTGGCTCCCCGGCCTGGTGGTGGTTCGGCGTATCGGGCGATGGGCACCGGTATGCCCCGTTTCAGGCCGCCAAGGGCGATACCCAGGATTCGGTACGCGCGCGTATCGTGGCCTATTACACGAATCATCTGACCCGCAGGTCGGAGCCGTCCACGCACGGACACTGGACGTCTCGCAAGAAAGAGGCGTAGGCGCTTCGCTCCTACGCCTCTTTCTTGGCGCGGGAAGCGGCGGCTCGCCTTCGGC
>JBOHTE010000668.1:0-2234 GCA_050733555.1 Gemmatimonadaceae bacterium
CGACTGCCGCGCGAAATTTCACGGGAAAAATCGAATCGGGCGGCGGCACGGCGGTCACGACCGGGGCGGCGGCGGGGGCGGGGGCCGGAGCGCCAGCGGGTTTGGCGCTGTCGGGCGGCGCTGCCGATGGTTTGGGATTGTCGGGGCCGCACACGGACTTGAGCTCATCCACGAGCGAGTCGGTGGCACCGGCCTGGCGCAACTGCGCCCTGGTATCGTCGTCGAAACTGAACGATACGCAGTTCTCCTTCACCAGCGCGAGCACGCGTTTCCCGGGGACCTTGTTCTTCACGAGGCCCACGACGTCGGAGAGCGAATACGCGCTTGACTGCGCGCGCGCGAGCGCCGGGAGTGCGGGCAGGACGAGGAGGAGCACGCCGGCGGCGATGGCGCGGCGCGCGAAGCGCGTGCAGTGCGGCAGAGACATCGTGATTGTCACGGGCAATCGGGTCCGGTCTGGCCGCGGCGCTCGTCGAGTTGTTTCTCGGCGTTGCAGGCGCGGCGATTGGCGTCGATGGCTTGCGAGAGGTCGTGGCGAAGCGCCGCGACAGCGACCAGCGCGGTGTAGGGACGGCCGAGTTGGCGGAGCTGGTCGCCGGCCTGCGCGAAGCGCACCTGTGCTCCCTCGTATTCGCCGTCGCCCATGCGTGAGCGGCCCACCGCGATATTGCCGCGGATGGGCGCGAGCACGGAATCGAGATCGGCGGGCGCAGCGGCAGCCGAATCGACGTCCGGCGCAGTAGCTGGCTCGCTGGCCGGCGCAGGCGGCGAAGCCAGCGGAGCCGGACGAGCCACTCGTGGCGCCGATGTGGCCGCTCCGGCCGTGGCTGTGGAGTTGGCGGCAGCCGTGGTGACGGGTGGTGTTTTCGCGATGGCGGCGCTGCGGGGCGTCGCACTGTCGTGGCGCGCGCTGTTCGCCGCAGCCAGCGTCGCGGTGTCACGGTGCGTGCTGTTCGCTGCGGCCAGCGTCGCGGTGTCATGGTGCGTGCTGTCCGCCGCAGCGACCGCCGCCGGCGTGGCGGCCGCCGGGGAAGATGCGGCCTGGACAGCCGCCTTGCCGCGCGAGTGGATCACGTACCAGGCCGTACCGCCGCCGGCCAGGATGGCAAGGATGAGGAACGTCTTCAGGATGAAGCGGCCGACGTCGTCGCCTTCCACCGGTTCGACCGGGATGAGCGGTGGTTGACGGTCCGACGGCCGCGTCGCTGGAACCGGGGCCGCGTCGCCCTGAACCGCTGGTGCGGATGCTGCTGCGGACGCCGCTGCTCCCGCCGGTACGGGCCGCTGCACGAGTCGCGTTTGCGGGCGCGGCACGGGCATGTCGAGCGTCCCGCTGCTCGTCAGGGCGCTCGCCGGCATACTGGCCACTGCCCGGACGAGGTCGCGCCCGAACTGGCTGGCGTGCTCATAGCGGTCGTGTGGCTCGCTGGCCAGCGCGCGATTCATCACGCTCTGGAGCTCATCCGGCCACTCGACATCATCCTTGATTTCAGCCAGAGTACGCGGGCGTTCCGACAGGCGGGCGATCATCGCCTCGCGCGACGACACGGTTGGAAACGGCAGCTGGCCGGTGAGCATGTTGAACGCCACGAGGCCCAACGAATAGATGTCCGAGCGGGCATCAACCGCATCGCCGGACAGCTGCTCGGGGGACATGTACTCGGGCGTGCCGATTGCGAGCCCCGTGCGTGTCACTTTCTGGTCGTCGCCGCTGGTCGCCTTGGCGATGCCGAAGTCGACGACCTTGGCCAGATCCCTGCCGTTCCGGCCGCGGGCGATCATGATGTTGTCGGGCTTGAGGTCGCGGTGCACGATGCCCATCTCGTGCGCGGCCTCGAGCGCGTCGGCCACCTGTCGAGTGATTTCGGCTGCCTCGGCAGCGCTGAGCGCGCCGTGCCGTTCGATCACCTCACGCAGCGGCTCGCCGTCGACGTACTCCATGGCGAGATAGATGAGCCCATCCTCGGTCTCGCCGAAGTCATAGATCGCGGCGACATTCGGGTGCTGGATCTGGCTGGCGTTCGCGGCTTCGCGATTGAAGCGCGCGATGGCGTCGGCGTCGTTCACCAACCCCCGATGAAGCACCTTCACGGCGCTGCGCCGGCGCATTTTCACGTGCTCGGCCAGGTACACCTGCCCCATGCCGCCCTCGCCGATGCGACGCGCGATGTGATAGCGGCCGGCGAGCACGGAGCCTACGAGATCGCTGCCTTCCGGAGCGCGCAGTGTGGACC
>JBOHTE010000669.1:0-4785 GCA_050733555.1 Gemmatimonadaceae bacterium
ATCGTCGCGTGTCGCGCGCATGGCGTCGGGCGGCCGCTACGGTTTCGCCCAGTCGGTGTTCCAGATCGGCGGCAACCTTGGGCAGGCACTGGGGCCGTTGCTGGCCGCGGGGATCGTGCTGCGGCTCGGCCGTTCGCATGTCGGCTGGTTCGGACTCGCGGCGCTGCTCGCGATCGTGATTCTGCTGCAGGTGAGTCGCTGGTACAAGCGGCACAGCGAGGAGCGCGGCAAAAGGCACACGGCAACCGACCGGCCGCGGTTTTCCGCGAGGGTCGTGCGCCACACGATCGGGGTGCTGCTGGTGCTGATGTTTTCGAAGTTCTTCTATCTCGCCAGCATCAGCAGCTATTACGAGTTCTATCTGATCCACCAGTTCGGTGTGTCCGCGAGTACGGCCGCCCATCTGCTGGCGGTGTTTCTCTTCGCTGTCGCGGGCGGCACCCTGATCGGCGGCCCGCTCGGTGACCGCATCGGTCGCAAGTGGGTGATCTGGGTTTCGATCCTGGGCACCGCGCCGTTCACGCTGCTGCTGCCGCACGTGGGCCTCGCGTGGACGGTTGGCCTGAGCGTCGTCATCGGGCTGGTGCTCGCCTCGGCGTTCCCGGCGATCATCGTGTACGCGCAGGACATGCTCACACATCGGATCGGCATGGTGTCCGGGCTGTTCTACGGTTTCAGCTTCGGTCTCGGTGGTATCGGCGCCGCGGTGCTGGGCTTGCTCGCCGACCACTTCGGGATCGTGTTCGTATACCAGACGTGCGCGTTCCTGCCGTTGCTGGGATTGTTGGCCGTATTCCTGCCGGATGTCCGTCCGCCCGGGCAGGCAGCGCCGTCAATTGCACCAGCGATCCAGCGCTCGCCAACGGCGTAGCCAGGAACAGTCAACACGCGGACGTCGAGGCGAGCCAGACCATTCTCACGACAGGATTCCCGCATGCCCCAGACACAGCCGTACGACGTGATCATCATCGGGACCGGCGCGGGAGGCGGTACCCTCGCGTTCCACCTCGCCAATGCGGGGAAACGCATCCTGATCCTGGAGCGCGGAACATTTCTGCCACAGGAAAAGCCGAACTGGAGCACCGCCGACGTCTTCCTCGAGAACCGCTACCACACCACGGAGGAATGGAGGGACAAGGAGGGGAAGCCCCTGCACCCGGGCACCGGATATTGGGTCGGCGGCAATACGAAAGTCTACGGTGCAGCGCTCTTTCGCCTGCGCAAGGAGGACTTCGGCGTGCTCCATCACAAGGGCGGCGTCTCCCCGGCGTGGCCCGTCCCGTACGACGTGTTCGAGCCGTATTACACCAGGGCGGAACAGCTCTTCTGCGTGCACGGCGCACTGGGAGCCGACCCCACCGAGCCATTCCACAGCGCCGGATATCCCTTCCCCGCCATCACGAATGAACCCCGCATGCAGCAGATCCAGGAGGATGTGTCACAGCTCGGATATCATCCATTCCCGATTCCGCTGGGCCTCAAGCTGAATGAATCAAACCGCGTCGAAAGCAAGTGCATCCGCTGCGATACCTGCGACGGATATCCCTGCCTCATCCACGCCAAATCGGACGCCGATATCAACTGCATTCGCGCCATCATGCATCTGCCCAACGTCACCCTGATGACGCAGGCGCGCGCCATGCGCCTCATCACGAACCCCACCGGAACCGCCGTCCAATCCGTGGAAGCGAATCTGGAGGACTCGAAACGCGCCGCCACGTTTTCCGCCGGCATCGTGGCCGTCTGTTGTGGTGCGATCAACTCGGCCGCGCTGCTGCTGCAGAGCGCGAATGACCGCCATCCGAACGGACTGGCCAACAGTTCCGACATGGTTGGCCGCCACTTCATGTTCCATCAGGCCGACGCCATTCTCGCGCTCTCGCTGACGCCGAACCCGTCCAGCTACATGAAGACGTTCGGCATCAACGATTTCTATTTTGGCGAGAAGGACTATCCCTATCCGATGGGGAACGTCCAGCCCATTGGCTCGTTTCACCACGAGATGATGACGGGCGACGCGCCATCGATCACGCCGGATTTCGTTCTGAACGAACTCTCGTCGCACGCCATCCCCTGGTGGCTCACCACGGAAGATCTGCCGGACCCCGACAATCGCGTGCAGCTCGTCAACGGCCGGATTCAACTGGATTACACCAATAACAACGTCGAATCGTTCGATCGCCTCAAACACCGCTGGATCGACGTGTTGAAGCGGGCCGGGCATGCGGACTCCGCCGTCAACCTGCACGCCTACTTCAAGAAGCGGATCCCCCTCGAGGGCGTCGGCCATCAGAACGGCACGTGCCGCTTCGGTACGGATCCGAAACAATCCGTGCTCGACATTAACTGCCGCGCACACGACCTCGACAACCTGTACGTGGTTGACGCGTCGTTCTTCCCCTCCTGCGGCGCGGTCAATCCGTCGCTCACCATCATCGCCAATGCCATGCGAGTCGGCGACCACCTGCTGGAACGACTGGGATAGAGAACCGAGGTGCGCCAGCGTCCGCACACAGGAGGCAGCGTGAATCCACCATCCCATGTCCGGATGATGTCCGGCGCGGCCATCGAGTGTGTTCTGCCGTTTGAAGCAATCGTCGGCGAGTCGCCAGTATGGCATCCCGGTGAGCAACGGTTGTACTGGATCGATATTCAGGGCCGGAAGATCCATCGCTTCGATCCGCGCACCGGCGTCAATGAGTCGTTCTCGCTTCCTGACATCGTCACCTGCATCCAGTTGCGCGCGACTGGTGGACTCGTGCTGACGCTGAAGAAGGCTTTTGCCTGTTTTGACCCCGACACCAATCATCTCGAAACACTCGCGAGCGTCGAAGACGATCTACCCGCAAACCGTTTCAACGACGGCAAGTGCGATCCGCAGGGACGCCTCTGGGCCGGGACGATGAATGCGAAACACTGGAACGAACCGTCCGGCAATCTCTATCGCATGGAGCAGGACCGAACGGTGGTACGGATGCAGTCGCAGGTCATCTGCTCGAACGGCAGCGGTTGGAGTCCCGATGGCCGGACGATGTATTACACGGAGAGCTTTCGCTATGCGATCTTCGCCTATGACTTCGACCCGGCGACCGGCACGATGGAGAATCGGCGAACGTTCGCGACGATTTCAGACGCGGACCGCAGGGCAGGCGGTTTCCCGGACGGCATGACTGTCGATGAGGCGGGTTTCGTCTGGAGCAATCAGGTGGGTGTCGGAAAGATCGTGCGCTACGATCCGGCGGGAAACGTCGAGCGCATCGTGCAGCTCCCGGTCCCCCGCGCCACCGACTGTACGTTCGGGGGAGAATATCTCGACACGCTGTTCATCACCAGCGCACGGGAGACAATGACGCCGGAGCAGTTGCGGCAGGCCCCACTCTCCGGGAGCCTGTTCGCGATCAAGCCCGGAGTGCACGGTCTGCCATCCACCGCATTTGCCGGCTGACACGCCGGCTGCCCTTTCCGGAGTCGCCCAACGATCACTGCGTACCTGGCGCGGCACGCGCGCAGGTCCGGTGAAGTTCACTCCGCCCGCATCACCACCACCGGATCCGTCCGCGACGCCCGAAGCGCCGGCACTCCGCTCGCCACCGCCGCCACCACGCCCAACATGACCGGCACCACTACCAGCGTCGTCACATCAGTCGTCGCCGTCTGAAAGAGCATCGCGCGCAACACGCGCGTCGCGCCGAGCGCCGCCAGGATGCCCACTGCCATTCCGCTCCCCACGAACATCGCCGCCTGTCGCAGCAGCAGCCGCACCACGTCGCCCGGCGTCGCGCCAATCGCAATGCGAATGCCGATCTCTCGCGTTCGCTGGGTCACCGCATAGGAGACCACGCCATAGAGTCCGACGGCCGCGAGCAACAGCGCCGTCATCGCGAATGCGCTCAGCAACCCGGTCACGAACATCCGCGGGTCGGCGATCGACGGCGTGCGTCCCGCCGCATCGAAGCTCGGCCTGCCGTAGAAGGTCACCGCCGGCTCGACCTCGCGCACCGCGCGCTCCACCGACTTCAGCACGCTCGGCGATGTTCCACCACGCGCGACAAAGTGCATCCATGGCCACACCTCGAGCGTGTATGGCAGGAACACCTGCGGCGGCGAATCGGAGTCCGCGCCAATCGCGTGGTAGTCGGCAACGACGCCGACCACGGGCAGCGTGATTGGCTGCCCGAAGTCTGGTCGCGCCTGAGACTGCCGGAAGATCGTGATCCGCTGGCCAATGGCTCCGCCACCCGGCCAGAGCTGCTCCGCCAGCGAATGCGTGACGAGCAGACCGCTCGGCGAACGCATGTCTTCGTCGGTGAAGCCGCGGCCGCCGACGATGCGCACTCCCATGGTGCGCAGATACCCGCTGGAGATGGGATGGTAGAGCGCGAGCGGCGCCGCGGCTGTCGCGGACTGCTGCGACGTTTCCACCCTGGTCTCGAGCAACGCTCCGCCCGCGGCGGCCACGCCCTGCACCGAGGGCACGGCACGCACCGCTTCGATGATTCGCGCATACAGGGCCGCTGCCTGCTCGGGCGACTCATACCGGAGTGCCGGTGGCGCAACGGCAAATTCGATCAGCCCCTTCGGGTCATAGCCGAGTGGCACCGACGTCAGTCGGCGAACGCTCTGAATCAGAAGGCCCGCGCCGGTGAGCAGGGTGATGGCCAGGGCAAACTGCATCGATACCAGGCCGTTGCGCACGCGCGATTCGGCAGACCCGGCGCCGGACGACGCGGCGCTTCCGCGAAGCCTGTCGCTGAGGTCCTGCCTGCTCGCATGCCGCGCCGCGAG
>JBOHTE010000670.1:0-3148 GCA_050733555.1 Gemmatimonadaceae bacterium
ACTTGGAGCCCTCTGACCTCAACTCACCGAACCGCCGGATGCTGACCCGCATGTCCGGTGGTGTGGGAGGGAGGTAGGAGAGATATCCTCTCCTACTCCCTATCCCGATTGACTCGCACGCGGGCTAATTTTGGCGTTGGGCCGCATCCACGCTTTGCTTGTGGTGATGGGTCGCATGGCACAGATTCTTTGACAATGCCACCTCCGACAACCACCCGGTGACCTTGCTCCTCCGACGTTTTCTCGCCCCGCCGGCGCTTCTGATCGCGAGCATAACCGCGTCGACCGTCGGGGGCGCCCAAGGTGCTCCATCCGCGACCGTCTCTTCGACGTACGCAGAGCGTTTCGCCCGCGCGTACTCGCAACTCGGAACCAATCTGCTCGTCATTCGATCCCGCCTGTCCCCTGCGGGATCCACGGACCCTCTCTGCCAATATGAGTGAGACGCCGACTTCCCCGGAGTTTAGTGTACGAGGGTGATCGAAGATGTCTCCGTGTCGGCTTCCCTTGCTCCTGTTCCGTTGATGGTTCAAGATCTGGCTCGCCGATCTCGGCGTGACGAAGACCCATTCGCGGCCGCATGTCTGCGATGACAATCCCTACTCCGAGGCGCAGTTCAAAACGCTCAAGTATCGTCCCGATTTTCCCGAGCGCTTCGGTTCGCTCGAAGATGCGCGCGCCCACAGCGCCGCCTTCTTCACTTGGTACAACACCGCGCACCGGCACAGCGGGCTCGGGCTGCACACCCCGGCCGAGGTCCACTTCGGCCAGGCCCCGGCGCGGCGCGAGGCGCGCGCCGCAGTGCTCGCCGCCGCCTACGCGCGGACGCCGGAACGCTTCGTCCGCCAGCTCCCCCAGCCACCGGCGCTGCCCACGGCGGCGTGGATCAACCCACCCAAACCCCGCGAGATGTCCGCGGGCGCCTGCTCCGTAATCTCCACCCACCCGGTGTCTCAAACTCGTTGACAGGTTCCGTAGACGGCCCGCGGGGCGTCAACTCGGCGATCCTTACTCGGCACGTATCCTCCGAGGTTCCAGTCGGGAGGTTGGGAAGCGCCCGGCCTGCCAGGTCGCGGCGATTCGTGCATGACGGTTTCGGGCCTGACTCCGCGCAATGCTCCAGAGGATCACCGAACTCTGCACATCCTCCGGAGGCAACACCATGACGACCAGGCCCGCAGGACTCATTCTCACCCTCTCGATGCTGGCGCTCGGTAGTAGCTCGGGCGCAGCGCAGGGTGCGGCGGGTGGCGCGGCCAGGATAGATCAACAGGTGCTGCTAACGGGCGGCAGCGGCGTCGCGTTCGCTATGAGCCCCAAGGGGGAGCATCTGGCCGCGGTGGTCCTGCGTGGCAGTCGGAGTGTGGTGGTGTATGACGGCGTCGACGGACCCAAATTCGACGAGGTAGCAGCCGTCCCTGACGGTACGAACGTGGTCTTCAGCGCGGATGGCGCTCACTATGGCTACGTTGGGCGGCAGGGGCAGGAGTACGTCGTCATGGTCGATGGCAAGGAGTTGGCGCGCGGTACGCCATGGATGGTGGCCGGGCTTCCCTTCAAGTCGGTCGACGCGTTCGACTTCGCGCCCGGGGGTTCACATTTCTGGTACGTGATCCATAGCGCGACCGCGGGCATCCGGCCGACCTGGCAATTGCACGTCGACGCCCAGCCGGCCGAGCAGCTCTCGAGTGACCAAGTGATGCCGGTGTTCAGTCTGGACGGGAAGCATCATGCGTACGTTGCGTTCGTTAGCACGGGCGCATCGACCCGGCAACTGTTGATCGTGGACGGGAAACCGGCCTCGTACCTCGGCGGCAACCCGCAGTGGACGACAGACGGCCTGCACCTCTTTACGAGCGTTCAGGTTCCACGCGTCAACGCGATCGATGTCCTGGTGGACGGCAAGCCGTTCATGCGTGCGGCGAATGTGCAATTGCAGATGGCGCCGACCGGCTCCGGCGTTGCCGCGGTGGTCGGAGTCCAGGGTCCAAACGGCGCCCAGAACTTTTTGACTGTCGGGAACAAGAAGATGGCAGGCAGCGACTGCACGCACATCCAGGGCGTGTTTTTCAGCGGCGACGCCAAGCACATCGCCATGACCTGTCAGAGCACCCCCACCAACTACTGGGTGTGGACCGACGGGAAAAAGGGCCAGTCGTACCAGAACGTTTCCAGTGTGCGCTTCACCGCCGACGGACGAGCGGTGTACCAGGCCTCGATGAACGGCAAGACGTTCGTGGTGGTGGGAGACCACGAGTCCGATGCGTATCAGGGCATCGTCCCCTATGCCACATCCAAAGCCGACCAGGCCGAGCAAAGCGCGCACCCCGTGCCCGCGGTCGTCGTCGGCAATCATGTTGGATACGTTGCGATGCCGACGCCGGCCATGGGCAACAACCGATTCATCGTGGTCGACGGCAAGAGCGTGGCCGCGCCCGCGGCATCCGATCTGCGATTCAGCCCCGATGGAAGCCACTACGCCTATGTGACTAACGCGGGGGTGGTGGAAGACGGTGTGCCGCTCGCGGGGCTGGGGTCCGGCGCCATGCCAACGGATTTCCGGAAGCTCGCCTTCAGCACGGACGGGATGCATCTGGCCTTTCCAGCGTTCCCCGTCCCCGACAACTCGAAGCACGGCGTGGCGATCGACGGGAAATACTTCCCGACCGATGGCATGCTCCCATCCGGCGCCACGTTTACGCCCGACGGGAAACATCTCTTCTGGATGGCCCGCAGCCTAACCGCCCCCCGCGAACTCATCTATCTCGACGGGACCAAAGTCCTCGAGGTCGACCAAAGCATGTCGCTTGAGAACGACACCGACGTGTATTGGTCGATGGGGAGCGACGGTGTGCTCACGTTCGTCGGCCAGGATGGCAACTCGATGAAGCGGTACCGAATCACACCGGGTACGTCCAGCCTGGCAGAGATGCTGGCGCGCGCCAAGTAATGCCGGCTTCCCCGCGTGCTTGGCGACCTGTCCAATCGTGCGCGCCGAATCGCGCATCGTGCTCCGTGATCGAGCGTGGCGACATAGTTGGAGACGTCGTCTCTACCATCTCCTTCAGCAGATCTCTACCGGAAGCTTTCGGCCCCCAGGGGCTTCCGAGTCCAGATCGAGCACCCGTTTGTTTCCCAACCTTTCGCC
>JBOHTE010000671.1:0-21343 GCA_050733555.1 Gemmatimonadaceae bacterium
GTGATGCACTTTCCGTTGGTGAGGATCCCGATGTCCTCGAGCATCGCCTTGCGGCGATCGCCGAAGCCGGGGGCCTTCACCGCGCACACGCGCAGCGTGCCACGCAGCTTGTTGACCACGAGCGTCGCCAGCGCCTCACCCTCGATGTCCTCGGCAATGATGAGCAGAGGCTTGCCCAGCTGCGCCACCTTCTCGAGGATCGGCAGCAGGTCCTTCATGGACGAGATCTTCTTGTCGTGGATGAGAATCATCGCATCCTCGAGCACTGCTTCCATCTTCTCGGGGTCCGTCACGAAGTACGGCGAGAGATAGCCGCGATCGAACTGCATCCCGTCCACCGTCTCGAGATCCGTCGCGAGACCCTTGGCCTCCTCGACCGTGATCACGCCGTCCTTGCCGACCTTCTCCATCGCCTCGGCGATCAGATCCCCGATCTCCGGATCGTTGTTCGCGGAGATGGTGCCCACCTGGGCGATTTCCTTCCTGCCGCTCGTGGGCACGCTGAGCTTCTTCAGCTCCTCCACGATGGCGGCAACGGCCTTGTCCATGCCGCGACGCAGCGGCATCGGGTTCGTGCCGGCGGTGACGTTCTTCAGTCCTTCACGAAAGATCGCCTGAGCCAGAACGGTCGCGGTCGTAGTGCCGTCGCCGGCGAGATCAGACGTCTTCGTCGCGACTTCCTTCACCATCTGTGCGCCCATGTTCTCGAGGGGATCATTGAGCTCGATCTCCTTGGCGACCGTCACACCGTCCTTGGTGACGGTGGGAGCGCCGAATTTCTTGTCGATGACGACGTTCCGGCCTTTCGGGCCGAGCGTCACCTTCACCGCTTCGGCGAGCTGGTCGACGCCGCGCTTGAGCGCCGCGCGCGCGTCCGTATTGAAATGGAGTTCCTTGGCAGCCATTGTGTGAATTCAGTGTGATGGGTGAATGGCGAATACGGTCAGCCGACGATCGCCAGCACGTCGGACTCGCGCAGGATCAGATACGGCTCGCCGTCGAGCGTGACCTCGGTGCCGCTGTACTTTCCGTAGAGCACCTTGTCACCAACCTTGACGTCCATCGGAACGCGCTTGTCCTTCTCGAAGCGGCCGGGGCCCACGGCGACGATTTCGCCCTGCTGCGGCTTCTCCTTGGCGGTGTCGGGGATGTACAGTCCGCCACGCATCTGCTCCGACTCTTCGAGCGCCTTGATCACGACGCGGTCGGCCAGCGGATTGACATTCACCTTCACGGTCGTGGCACTCTTGGTGGCCATGAGTCAGACTCCTCCTCGGTATGGGTTGCACAGAGACGTGAAGTAGAGGCACGGTTGGCACTCACATGCATTGAGTGCTAACCAGCAAGTGTAGCGCACCATCGCCCAAAGGTCAAGCGACGAAGGGCAGTAAGTGGACCAGATAAAGCTGCAAATTTCGGCGACTTACGGCGCCTGCCTGCGCCAGAATGGCACATGGAGAATGACGCCGCGCCGCCTTGGCAGTGGCGACACTTCAGGCGCGTGCGGCGAGCAGCTCATGGGCAATCCGGAGCCCCTGAAGGGTGAGGTATGGCTCCACGCTGTTCACCTCCGCGCAGAGAGGCGCGACGAGTTCCGCCAGCCCACCGGTCGCGATGACCAGAGGATTTTGATTCGTGGGCCACTCGCGCTTGATCCGCCGCACGATGCCGTCGATCGCGTCCGCCGTTCCAAACATGACGCCGGCGCGAATGCACTCCTCCGTGCGCTTGCCGATCACGCGCGCCGGCGGCACGAGCTCGGTAGCGGGCAGCTTGGAGGTTCGCCGCGTGAGCGTATCGGCGGCCGTGCGCAGCCCCGGCGCAATCACCCCACCCAGGAAAACTCCCTGGGCGGTAATGCAGTCGTACGTCGTGGCCGTGCCGAAGTCCACCACGATGGTATCGCTGTGGTGTAGCTGGCTCGCCGCGAGCGTGTTGATGATGCGATCCGCGCCGACGGTCAGCGGCTCCTCCACGTCGAGCGTGATGGGAAGCGGGGCGCGTGCATCCACGATCACGGGCTCGACGCCGAGCCACGTGCTGCATGCGACCGTGAGTGGAGCGGTCACGGGAGGCACGACCGAGCCGATGGCCGCACCGCGGATCTGTTCGGGCGTCACGTGTCGCGAGCGCAGCAATCCATCCAGGAGCAGCCCGAATTCGTCCGCGCTGCGCGCGACCTCGGTCATCAGGCGCCAGTGCGCGCACAACGCGCCGTATTCATCGAAGAGGCCGATGGTGGTCTCGGTGTTGCCGACGTCAAATGCGACGATCACGACTCCTCCTCAAAGACGAGTGATCCGGACCGGCAGGCGCGCACACCATCGGGTACGCGAACGAGGAGCGATCCTGTCCGGTCAATGCCCACCACGTCGCCCGCGACGGGCTCGCGGCAGCGCCGCCCTCGCCCGGCATCACGCGCGTGCCACGCCGCGAGTTCGTCCGGCGTGAGCGCGCCGGGCGCCTGCGCCGCGGCCCGAATCGCGGGGACGAGGGCGCTAAGAATCTCCACCCGGGAGCACCCGGCGCGCAACGCTGAAGCCCCGGCGATGTCATCGGGACAGCGCACGTTGAGACCCAGCCCAATGGCAATCCAGTCCAGGCGCTCATCCTGCCAGCGCGACTCGACGAGGATGCCGCCAATCTTGCCACGTCCGTCCAACAGATCGTTCGGCCATTTGAGTCGGATCGGGCTGTCGGCCCAATGATCCAGAACCGGTGCAGCCCGGAGACCAAGACGGATGGCCAGCACGTCAACGGCTTCGCGATTCACGGGGCGCTCGATGATGGTGAGCCAGATCCCCGCGCCTGCCGCCGACGACCAGCGGCTGCCGCTGCGTCCGCGTCCCGCCGTCTGCTGATCGGCAAGGATGAGCGTTCCCGCCGGCACGCGCGATCGGGCCGCGTCGTGCGCGATGTCGAGGGTCGAGCCGACGCGATCGAACAGCAGGACGCACGGCACGCCGAAGCGTTCGCGCAGTTCCTGCGCGGACGCGCCGTCATAACGCGCGTCAGCCACGCAGATACACCACCGCGAGCACGGCGACGCCGACCACGACGCGGTACACGGCAAAGGCGCCGTAGCTGTGGCGCGTGACGAAGCGCAGCAGCACGGAGATGGCCAGCCAGCCGCTCACCGCCGACGCAATCACGCCGACGACGAGCGGAAGGCTCAGCCCATACATGCGCAGCGCGTGGGGCACTTCGAGCGCCGCGGCGGCGCCGATGATCGGCATGCTCATGAGAAAGCTGAACACGGCCGCACTCTCGCGGTCGAGCCGGTCCGCGCGACCCATCGTGATCGTCGAGCCGGATCGTGACACGCCCGGAATGAGCGCGAAAATCTGCGCGATGCCCATGAGCAACGCGTCCTGCCAGCGCATCGCGCCAAGCGAACGGGTTTGCGACGCGTAGCGATCCGCGACCCAGAGCACGATACCCAGCACGATCATGGCCGTGGCGATCAGCCAGGGCGCGCGGAAGGTGGTCTCCGCATACTTGTTCAACGCGAGACCGGCGATGCCGCCAGGAATGGTCGCGATGATGAGCAGCACCACACGACGCTCCGACTCGGTACTCACCTGTCGCGTGCGCACGATGCTCCACGTGGCCCGGATGAGGCGAAGCCACTCCTGACGAAAGTACCAGAGTACGGCGACGAGCGTGCCTGCGTGCAGAGCCACATCGAATGCCAATCCGGGTTCGTCCCAGCGCAGCAGCCAGGGAATCAACGCGAGGTGAGCGGAGCTGCTGATGGGCAGGAATTCGGACAGACCCTGCACCACGCCGAGGACCAGCGCCTGAAAGATGGTCATGAAATGAGGAACGATCGGAAGGAAGAGGGACGCTACGGACGGATGATGACGAAGGCGACCATGGCGCACACCATGGCCATCTTGAAGACGAGCGGGCTGCCGCGATGACCACGAAGGGCACGGGCTGCGCCGAGCATCACGAGCAGGACGGCTGGCAGAACGGCGAGGCCGAAGCGGGGAACGGAGCTGGCCCACGGGAGCAACGCCAGCACGAACGTCGCGGCGGCCACGAGCAGCACCCCGCGCGTAAGGCGCACGCCGGAGCGAATGGGGAGCGTGAGGCGCTGCACGGTGGCATCAGCAGTCGCGTCGTCGAGATCCTTGGCCAGTTCGCGCGCGAAGTGCAGCGGAACGGCGAGCGCCACAAGGGGGAGTGCGGCGGCGGCGCGACCGGCGCTCCATCCGCCGTACAGGAACGGAAGCGATGCGAGCACCGCGACGACGATGTTTCCCGGGAGACCGGAGCGCTTGAGCCACGGGCTGTAGGCGTACATCAAGGCGACAACGCCGGCGGTGACCAGCGCGAGCAGGAGCGAAATGAGCGCCGACATCACGAGTGCGGCCACCGCACAGCACCACGCCACCCGCCCCGCCGCGGTCGAATCCACCGTACCACTCGGGATGGGACGTGCGGGGTGGGCCTGACGGTCGATCGCCACATCCGCGCGATCATTCCAGGCATTCGCCGCCGCCGTCAGCAGGAATGCCGCGCACGCGGCGAGCGCGACGGAGCGGGCCGCTCCGCTCCACCCCACCCACCAGGCGCCAAAGAGTACACCGGCCGCCGCGATGCACCCGTTCTCCCATCTGGCCAGCGTGAGGTACGCGCTAGCCGAGCGTGCGCTCATAGAACGCTTCGTACTGACTGACGATGTCGCTTCGGGAGAAGCGCCGCCGCGCGTCGGCTGCGGCGGCGGCGCTCATGGCGTGCCAGCGGTCACGCTCGCAGAGGATGTTCAGCGCCGCATGGGCCATGGCGTCCACGTCGCCTACCGGGCACAACACACCGGTGACGCCGTTGTCCACCACTTCCGGCAGGCCACCCGCGTCCGACGCCACGACGGGAACGCCGCAGGCGAGCGCCTCGAGCGCACTGAGCCCGAAGGACTCGCTCTGGCTGGGAAGGAGAAAGAGATCTGCGTTCGCGAGCAAGGGTGCGACGGCGTCCAGCTTGCCCAGAAAGTACGTGGAATCCTGCACGCCAAGTGCACGGGCTTCCTGCTCGGCGGCCACCCGTTCCGGCCCGTCGCCCACCATGACCAGCACGCTGGGGATCGTTTGCTGCACCCGGGCGAAAACGCGAAGCACGTCGCCAATGCGCTTGACCGGCCGGAAGTTGGAGACGTGCATCAGCACGGCCTTGTCCGGCCCGACCTGATCGCGCAGCCGGGTGCCATGCGCCGAGCGATCATACACGGCCGGATCAATGAAGTTGTGGATCACTTCCACCGCGCAGCCCGTGCAGCCGAAGGCCTTGTACGTCTCCGTCTTCAGAAAGCGGGACACCGCGGTCAATCCATCGGAGCGCTCAATGGAAAAGCGCGTGATCGGCGCGAAGGATGGCTCCTGTCCGATCAGGGTGATGTCCGTGCCGTGGAGTGTCGTGATGATCCGGGTGGTCGATCCGCCGTCCTCGAGCATCTCCCGGGCAATCCAGGCGCTGGTCGCATGCGGAATCGCGTAGTGCGCGTGGAGCAGGTCGAGGCCGTGTTCGCGCACCACTTCATGCATGCGCACCGCCAGCGCGAGATCGTAGGGCGGATACTCGAAGAGCGGGTAGCGAACGACGTCCACTTCGTGAAAGAAGACGCCCGGCAGAAAGTCAGGCAGGCGGAACGGTTGCTGGTACGTGATGAAGTGCACCTCGTGGCCGCGCTCGGCGAGCGCGATCCCGAGCTCTGTGGCAACCGCACCAGACCCACCGTAGGTGGGATAACAGGTGATGCCGATCTTCATGGCAGCGTCTCGTCGTCTGCGTTCCACCAGCGCCGCAGTCGCACGTGCGCATCAGGACGCATGGGATCCAGCAGAGTCACGTCGTCACCAGGGAGTTGATGCCGGAACCAGGTGCGCTGCCGTTTGGCGTACTGGCGCGTGTGAATCATGATGTGCTCCAGTGCCTCCGTGCGACTGAGCGCGCCACGCACGAGATCGCGGATGCTGCGGTAGCCGGTGGCGTTCCACGCGGGCGCGTCGTCGTCCACCACCTGCAGGAGCGCACGGACCTCCGCTTCCCAGCCGGCAGCGAGCATGGCGTCGACGCGGCTGGCAATACGCTGGTGCAGCGTCGCACCGGGATCGACTACAAGATATCGCGCCGGCAAGTCGGGCGCGCGACCAGGCCGCTCGTGCCAGGTGGAGATCGGTACGCCCGTCAGGAGCGCGACTTCAATGGCCCGCACCAACTGGGGCCGGCCAAGGTGCGCGCGCGGCCGATCCAGTTGCACGCACCAGCGTCGGAGCGTGTCGGTCGAGTGTGTCGCGAGATGACGCTGCAGCCCGCGGCGCGCTGCGTCGTCCAGCGGGGGCGCGTCGAAGAGCGGCATGGTGAGCGCGCGAATGTAGAATCCGGTCCCACCAACCACGACCGGATCACGCCTCAGTGCGCGGGCCTGCCGAATCCAGGCGCGAGCTGCGGCGGCCCAGCGCGCGGCGGAGTAGCGATCAGCGGGCTCGGCCACGTCCACGCCGAGATGCGGAACGGCTTCGCGGTCCGCGCGCTCGGGCTTTGCGGTACCGATGTCGAAGCCGCGATAGATCTGTCGGGAATCCGCGCTGAGAATCGCGAGCGGCACGTCGGCCGCGAGCGCCATGACCAGGGCCGATTTTCCCGCAGCGGTGGGCCCGACGATGATACGGAGTCTAGCGCCGGCCAAAGCGACGTTCGACTTCGTCCCAGGTGAGCTGCACGATGGTGGAACGTCCATGCACATCGTGCGCCGGCAGCGTGGTGCCGGCGAGCGCCACGTACAGGGCGCGCATTTCGTCCGGCGAGAGCACATCGCCGCCCTTGATCGCCGCCTTGCATGCAAGCGTCGCCGCAAGCCGTTCATGGCGCGCCGCCGTACCGGCGTCCCGATCGCCGGTCAGGGCATCGAGCGTCTCACGAAGGCAGCGGGGCGCGTCGAAGCGCGGGTGCGGCATGGGCACCGCGCTCACCATCAGGGTGTGTCCTCCGAACCCATCGATCTCGAAACCCAGGCGCTCGAAGAGATCGCGGTGCGCGTCGAACGCGTCGCCTTCGGCCGGACCCAGGTGCAGGGTAATGGGAAAGAGAAGTCGCTGCGCCGGGGCGTCGCCCCGCTCGAGCGTGCGCATGAACCGCTCGTACAGGACGCGCTCGTGGGCGGAATGCTGATCAATGAGCACGAGACCGGACTCACCCTCGAACGTGAGGTAGGTCCGGCGAAACTGCGTGAGCGCGGGCACGGCGGTGCCTGCGCCATCCGATGGTGTGTCGACGCCATTCGCGTGCCGGGAAGGTGCGGGCGCGAGCGGCGCATCCAGCTCTGGTCGCTCGGAGGGGTGCAGCACCTCGACATCCACCGCGGGCGGCATCATGCCAGGCGTGGCGGGCCAGGCGGCGCGCCCTCCGAAGGCAGCGGCGCTCGCCGAACCGCCGAGTGCCTGACGCACGGCGCGCTCCACCGCGCGTTCGAGTCCCCAGCGCTCGCGGAAGCGCACCTCGGCTTTCGTGGGGTGTACGTTGACATCCACCGAGTCGGCGGGCAGCACGAGGTCCAGCAGCACCGTGGGACGTACGCCCGCCGGGATCGTTGACCGGAATGCCGCTTCGGCAGCCCGTATCACGCCCGCATCACGGATGGCGCGACCATTGATCGAGACGAACACCCGCCGGCTCGCGGTGCCCGCATCCGCCGGGCGCTCGACCAGCCCGCTGACCCGCACCTCGCCACTCACCGCATCCACGGCCACGAGCCGCTCGGCGAGGGCTGCGCCCCACAGCCCCGCAACGCGCGCGCGCAGCGATGACGCCGGCGGGAGCACCAGCACGGACCGTGCATCGTGCGTGACCTGCAGCCGCACCTCGCGTCGCGTGAGCGCCAGCGCGGTCACCACTTCGAGAATGCCGCGCCACTCGGAGCGCACGGAGCGAAGAAAGCGCTCGCGCGACGGCGCATTGAAGAAGAGCCGCGACACCGTGATCGTCGTGCCGCGCTGGCGTGCGGCATCGTCCACACGCTCCGGGGTGCCTGGCACGGTCTGGATGCGCGTCCCGAGTCCACGCGCGGGCGCCGTCTCCAACTCGAGCTGCGATACGGACGCGATGGCCGGCAGCGCCTCGCCGCGAAAACCGAAGCTGCCGACGCCGACGAGATCACCGGTATCCCGGATCTTGCTGGTGGCGTGGCGCTGGAGCGCGAGCAGCGCGTCATCGCGCTCCATGCCGCACCCGTCGTCAGCGACGCGAATACGCGTGCGCCCGCCGTCGTCCACCGTGATGTCAATGGAGCCGGCTCCGGCATCCAGCGCGTTCTCGACGAGCTCCTTGACGACGGACGCAGGGCGCTCGACGACTTCGCCCGCCGCGATCTGATCCACGACGGAGCTCTCGAGCACGGCGATGCGAGGCATGCGGAAAGCTATCCGGCACGCCGGATGAGCGTCAATCGCGCGCGATCGACGTCAGCGCGGCGGCTTCGATCCACCCGGACTTGGCCCCATCGGCCTCGACCTGCACCCAGAGGCCGCTCCGACCCGTGACGCGCGCCATGTCGCCCGCGTGCATCGTCGCACGCGCCTGCGCGCCGAGCGACGGCAGCAGGCGCAGCGGCGTGTCGCGCGTCATGACGCCCAGGTCCCGCGCGGCGAGTTGCGCATCGAGCACGGCGGCAGCGCCGGCCAGTGCGATGGCCGCACCAAGTACGCCCGTGATGAGGGCCACGCGACTGCGCACACGGCGCCGCGCGACGCACCACGCGAGCACCAGCCAGCCACCGAGCCAGAGCGCCGCGGCGACGAGGGCCAGCGGCACCACCGGAATGGCCGGGAGCGCGGCAACGCCGCTGCCGGGAGCGGCCCCGATGTATTCGAGGCGCTCACGCGCATCCGCCGCGAGCGGTTCCAGACGCAGAGCACGCTGCCAGCCGATCACCGCCTGGCCAGTGTCCGCCGCGGCGTACGCGGCCGTGCCGACGTTCGCCCACGCATCGGCCGCGCGCGGCACGCGCCGGGCGAGCGTGAGGAATTCACGCTCGGCGACCGCGAATCGTCCCTGATCGTATGCCTGCACGCCGCGCGCGAACTGCGCGCCATCCGGATCAGGCGCGAAGGCGGTCGCGCGCGCCGTCAGCAGCATCAGGAGAATGAAAATCACGACCGGGGCTACGACCCGCGCACTGAAGGTCCGCGCCTCGGTGTCAACGCGGCGGTACAGTGTTCGCGCGCGCCGGGACACGTCACGCACCGCCTTCGGCTGCGGGCCGAAGGCCGCGTCGTTCATCTCATCGAGCAGCGCGGCGGCGTCGGCGGCCGTTGCGGAGGACGTGCCGGCGCGACGCGCAGCGCGTTCCAGTGCACGCGGCTCCGCGAGCTGCGTCGCGGGCACGCGAATGCGAGCCGCCACCGCGCTGAGGAATGCCCGGCGCACGACACGGACGTCTCCCGGTGTCGCCCGGGCCTGCAGACTCAGCGCACGATCTGGCGAAACGGCTCGCGGCGCACGCCGCTGCCACCGCGACGCGAACAGCACCAGCGCCGGGATGGGCGCCAGCAGCATGACGAACCAGAATGACGGCGCAGTGTACGGAGGCCGCGACAGCGCGCCACGATAGACCGTCCGCACCGCCCAATGTGGGCCTGCTGGCACCGAGTCCGCCGCAAGCATCCCCGGCAGTGCGCGCAACACGAGGCCGCCCGTCGTGGCCACGTCATACCGCGCACTGGCCGGATCGAAGTACGAGTAGCGAATCACGGGAAGCACCAGACGTCCGGACACCGTGGGCGTCAGCAGCCAGTCGAACTCCTTCGTGCCGTGAATGTCGAGCGAGTCCGCGGAGAGCGCGACGCGTTCGCCAGCCGGGACGATCCTGGCCCAGCTGATGGAGAGCGCAGGACGCGCGAACAACTTCACATTGCCGCGGCCGGACACACGGACCGTGAGCAGCACCGGATCACCGACGCGCGCGACCGTGGTGTCGAGTCGCGCACTCAGGCGGACCTGTCCGACCGTGCCGCTCCAATCCGCGGGACGCCCGGCCAGCGGTGGCTCGCGCACGATCAGAACCGCGCTGTCTGTCCGGACTTCGTAACTCTCCTCGCGACTGAAGAAGCTGTAGGACAGCGGCAGTGCATAGACGAGATGCGCCGGCGGAATGGTCAGGCGCCCCGCGGTGAGGGGGAAGATGGGACCCTGATACACGTGTACTTCGTAATGGCGCCCGCCCTCCGTGCGCGACGGAAAGCTGCCGGACGGTGCGGGCGGTTCATACGCCATCACACCCGGCATCTCAGGCGCATTCGCCTCCATGCGCCGCAAGCGATCCTTCACCGAGTTGTCGAGAAAGACGCCGAGCTGGTACATGGCCTGCTGGCCGACGTACACGGTGTCGGGCACGATCAGCACCCGGAAGTTGACCGGCGCACGCGCATCGAGCCGGGCGCGCCGTACGATGGCGGGTGGACGCGTGGCGCTATCCGGCCGGGGCTGCTGCGGCACGAGCATCATCATCACGGCGAGCGCGGCAATCACCAGTCCTTTCCTCCGGGCGGCTGCGTGGGTTGATTGGCCCGCTGCTTCGCCGCCTGCACGTCACGTTCGTCGCGCGCGGCGCTGTTCAGAATCGCCTCCGCTTCGCGCTGATCCAGACCACCGGTCGGCTGCGGCGACGGTTGCGCCGCCGTCGACGGATTCAGTCGTTGCGGCTCGGGTCGCCCCGTTCCGCCACCGCCGCCACCTCCACCGGTGGTCTCCTTCTTCCGGCGATTGGCGAGCTCGTAGTTCCACTTCGCGTCCAACTCGTTGGGCCGCAGACGCAGTGCGCTCTTGTACGCTTCGACGGCAGCCGTGAATTCCTGGCTCGCGGTATCGCCCTTCGTCGCGAGGCCGGCACGCAAATGGACGAGTCCCAGATTGAACAGCGCACGATAGCGCAGATCCGCCTCGCGGGCGATCGCTGCCACGCGATCCAGCGCCGCCGCCGCGGATGCGCTCCGGCCGGCCGCCAGGAGCGCCGTGCCGTAGTTGTACAGCGTGCGCGGCGATGTGTCACCATTCCGGATTTCCGTCTGGTACGCGGCCGCGGCTTCGGTATACCGTCCGGCCCGATAGAGACGATCGCCATCCGCACCGCCTTCCGCCAGCAGCGCATGCGGCAGTGCCAGCATCATGAGCAACGCTGCCGCCGCAGTCCGGGCCGCGGCGGGTGCTGCACTGCGCCGGCCGCGGCGCTCCGCGAGCATCGTGTCCGCCAGGAGGAGAAGAAGCGCGGGAATGAGAAAGAGCTGAAAACGCGGCTTGCGATCCCGGCCGGCGGACGTGGTGCCTCCCTGGCCCCGCAGTCCCGCCAGCGCATTGCGCACGCGCGCGCCCTTGTCCGTTGCACTCGCGCTGATGAAGACACCACCCGCCGCGTCTGCGGCAGCCTGCAGCGTGGCCGGGGTATAGCGCGTCACGACAATCTGCCCCGCGACATCCCGCTTGAACGTCGTGCCCTGAGCACCGGGCATCGGAATCGTACTGCCGACCGTCGTGCCGAAGCCCACCGTGATGAGCCGGATGCCGGCATCGCCGGCTCGCTTCGCCGCGGCGACGATGTCCTCCTGCGGTTCGAAGGCCTCTCCGTCACTCATGATGACCAGCGCCTTGTCCGCTCCCGTCTGCGACGCGGCGAGCAGATCGGTGCCCTGCTGGATCGCCCGAGCCATCGAGCTGCCCGCTTCACCAACGACGGAGGGGTCGAGATTGTCGAGGAAGAGACTGAGGCCGCCCTGGTCCACCGTGATGGGAGACAGAATGTAGCTCCGGCCCGCAAAGGCGATGAGACCGAACCGATCGCCGCTCGCCAGGTCGAGCAGCCGGCGCGTGTCCTCCTTCATGCTCGTCAGACGATTGGGCCGCACGTCCGTCGCGAGCATCGAGAGCGACGCATCGAGTGCGAGCACAACGTCCACGCCGTTCGCCCGCTGCGTGAGCTGTTCGGTGCCCCAGCGCGGACCCGCGAAGCCCACGCCCGCACACGCCACCGCCAGTCCCAGCAGGACCGCCCGGTGCCACCACGCGCGACCGGCTGCAGGGAGCAGGCGCGCCACCACCGGATCCGAACCCAGCCGATGCAGGCGGCGCGCGCGGCGGCGCGCGGCGAGGAATACCAGCAGCACGATTGCCAGCACCACGACCGGTATCACGGCCAGGATCCAGGGAAACTCCACGAAGGGGGTCATGGCAGCGGCCCCCGCCAGGTCACGAGCAGCACTTCCATGGCCAGCGCCACGAGCGCCGCGCCAAGCGGCCAGCGATAGCGCTCGGTGAAGCGAACGTAGGTTCGCGTGCGCACCGGCTCACGCTCGAGCTGGTTGATCTGCTCGTAGATGTTCTGGAGCGCTTCGGCATCCACGGCGCGGAAATAGCGGCCGCCCGTGTACTTCGCCACATCGCGCAACAGCGCTTCATCGATCTCCACGGGACGATACTCGAAGCGCAGTCCCATGAGGCCGCGTCCCACCGGTACCGGCGCCATGCCCTGCGATCCGACGCCGATCGTGTAGATCTTCACGCCGATGGCCGCCGCCGCCTGTGCGGCCGTGCGCGGGTCGATGGCGCCACGGTTGTTCTCGCCGTCGGTGAGCAGAATCATCACGCGAGACTTCCCTGGCGCATCCCGGAGGCGGTTCGCCGCGGTGGCAATAGCGGTCCCGATCGCGGTGCCATCTTCGAGCTGGCCTGCCTGAAGATTGTCCACCGCCGCAAGCAGCACGGGATAGTCCACGGTGAGCGGCACCTGCGTGAGCGCCTCACCGGCGAACGCCACGAGCCCGATGCGATCGCTGCGCCGGCCCAGGATGAACTGCTTGACTTTCTCCTTGGCGACCTCGAGCCGGTTCTGCGGCTGGAAATCCTCGGAGAGCATCGAGCTCGACAGATCGATCGCCAGCACGATGTTGATGCCCTCGCTCGTGATGTTCTCCGTCGCCGCACCCGTGCGCGGACGGGCCAGCGCGATGATGAGCGCGGCAAGTACCAGATTCCGCAGCGCAAACAGCGCGCGAGCCCAGCGGCGTCCGGCGCGCGGCCCGTGCAAGAGCACATCCGCTCGCGAAAAGACGATCGCCGCTGGACGCCGGCGCCGCCGCCAGATCCACCAGACCGGAAGGAGCACGAGGGCCAGCAGCGCCCAGGGCGAGCCGAACGTGAGGCCGGCGAGAGACATCACGCCGCCGCCTCAGGCGCGGCTGCGGCAGCGCTCGCGGCCTGCACACCGCGCTCGGTGTCCTCCACGACGGCGCGCGCGTCCTGTGCGAGTTCCCCCGCGCGCGCGTTGGTGATCGGGCGACGCGCGAACTTCACGAGATCGGATTCCTCGAGCACCGGCGCGAGCCGTTCCCGCGGGACCACACTCACGCCCTGCAGCGCCTGCAGCAGCTCACCGCTCGTGAGCGAGCGATCGGCTGCCGGCACACGGGCAGCGAGATAGTCGCGGACGGTGTCCACGGTGAGCGCGACGTAGCGGCCGCGCTCACCGGCGTCGAGCAGCGCCATGGCCTCGATGCGGGCGAACTCGCGGCGCGCTTCGTCGTACGCGTCCACATCCGAGGGCATGCCGGGACGCCGGCGCCGGCGCCGCCACCACCAGAAGAGCAGCCCCAGTGCCGCAAGCGCGGCCAGCGCGACCAGCAACCAGATCCACCAGGGTCGGACCGCGGGCATGATGTCCCGCGCGGGTTTCGGCTTTTGCAGCGCGGTATCTGCGGGCAGCACGCTGCGGACGTAGACGCGATCACCCGCGATGGTGAGGCGGCGGTCCGTGCCGGCGAGGCTCACGACGACCGTTCCGAGATGCGCCACCTGCGTGCCGGTGTCCCACGCAACGAGACGATAGAGCGCCGTCTCATCCACGGCGGTCGTATCAGCTGAGCGTTGGACCACGCGCGGATCCACCGCTTCCACGTTGAATCCGCTGTCGGGGCCAACCGGGAAACCGACGGCGGCACCGAGTGGCACGCGCACCCGCACCACGATGCGAAACGGCTCGCCCACCGTGACCGTGTCCGGAGTTGCCCGCACGCCGATCTGCACGCCGGACGCCGATGGCGACGGCCGCTGCGGCGCAGGCCGCGGCGTCTGCTGCGACGTACCCTGCGGTACCAGCAGCGCAAGAGCCAGCAGCGTGATCATCGTCTCCTGCCCCGAGTCTCGCGCAGCCGGAAGAAGTGGAGCAGCGGCTCCACGTAGCTGCGATCCGTGCGTACCGCGATCTCGTCGATGGCGAGACGGTGGAAGAGATGTGTGCGCGCATCGCGCTCGGCGCGCACGGTCCGCTCAAAGCCCTCGCGCACACCCGCGTCCCCGGTGTCCACATCCACCGTGGCTCCGGTTTCCGGATCGGTGAAGCGCGCGAGTCCCAGATCGGGAAGGAGGCGCTCGCGCGGATCCTCAACGGTCACGGCGACCACGTCGTGCCGTCGCGCCAGGAGCTTGAGTGGCTGCTCGATGCCCGCGTCCATGAAGTCGGAGATGAGAAAGACAATCGCGCGGTGCGACAGCATGTGCGCCAGATAGTCCAGCGCGCCCGCGATATCGGTGCCGCGGCCCTGCGGCTCGCGGACGAGGAGATCGCGCACGAGGCGCAGGACGTGCCGGCGTCCCTTTCCCGGTGGAACCACGTACTCGACGCGATCGGTGAAGGTGAGCGCGCCCACGCGGTCGTTGTTGCGGATCGCGGACATCGCCAGCACCGCGCTCAGCTCCGTTGCCAGCTCGCTCTTGAAGCGCGATACCGTGCCGAAGCGCTCGGAGCCCGACAGGTCCACCGCGAGCATCACCGTGAGCTCCCGCTCCTCGATGTAGCGCTTGACGTACGGATGGCCCATGCGCGCGGTGACGTTCCAGTCAATGGCGCGCACTTCATCGCCGGGCTGATACTCACGGACTTCGGAGAACTCCATCCCCTGCCCCTTGAATACCGAATGGTACTCGCCAGTGAACAGCGAGTTCACCAGGCCGCGGGTGCGCAGCTCGAGCAGCTTGACCTGGCGGAGTACCTCCGGCGGAATGGGGAAGCGAGCGGCCGCCTGCGTCACGGGCTCTCGATCGCGGCCAGGATCCGCGTGATGATGGCGTCGCTGGTGACTTCCTCGGCCTCGGCCTCATAGGTCGTGAGCACACGATGGCGCAGAATGTCCGGCGCCACGGCCTTCACGTCATCAGGCGTCACGAAACTGCGGCCGCGCAGGAAGGCGTAGGCGCGCGCGCCCTGCGCCAGGAAGATCGTGGCGCGCGGGCTCGCGCCATACTCGATGAGCGGGGCGAGATCCTTGAGGCCGGCCGCGCCGGGCTCGCGCGTGGCGTGCACGATGTCCACGATGTAATCCACCACGCGGTCGTCCACGTAGAGGTCCGCGATGCGCCGGCGCGCATCGAGGATTTCCTGCGGTGTCGCGACCGCATCCACGGGAATCGCCTGGCCGCCAGCCATGCGCCGCATGATCTCCTTCTCCTCGGCGCGGGACGGATATCCCACTCGGAGCTTGAGCATGAAGCGGTCCACCTGCGCCTCGGGAAGCGGATAGGTCCCCTCCTGCTCGATGGGATTCTGCGTGGCCAGGACGAGGAAGGGCTCCTCCAGCGTGAACGTCGTCCCGCCGATCGTCACCTGTTTTTCCTGCATGGCCTCCAGCAGCGCACTCTGCACCTTGGCCGGCGCGCGATTGATCTCGTCGGCCAGGATGATGTTGGCGAAGATGGGCCCGTGCTTGGGACGGAACTCACCAGTATGCTGATCGAAGATCTGCGTACCGATGACGTCGGCCGGAAGCAGATCGGGAGTGAACTGGATGCGCTGGAAGGTCGTATGGATCGTTTCGGCGAGCGTCTTGACGGTGAGGGTCTTCGCGAGCCCTGGTACGCCTTCCAGCAGAACGTGCCCTCCGGTGAGCAGACCGATGAGCAGCCGCTCGATCATGTACTCCTGTCCGACGATGCGGCGGGCGACCTGCTCCAGAATGTTCTGAATGAGCGCGGCGTCGGCCGCAGGCATGGTTCGAGTGGCCACTCGGGATTCTCCGTCAAGGCGGAAGATGGATGATACCGCTGCGTCCGCGATTCGTTCTGCGGGTGAACGACGTGCCACCCCGCTGTTCAGCGCTTGACCCGGAATCCCCCGTCTTCGTGTTCAAACACCCACACGGCCATCCGGGACGGCTCGATGGGCCCGTCGGCATTCACCGCATTCCACTGGGCGCCGGAGCCGGTGCTCGCATCGCGAACCTCCGCGGCGATGGACGCCGCGCGGCGGATCCAGAGATCGAGATTGGACGGTCGCAGGTCCACCCAGCCACGCGGTGCGATGTCCGCGCCGCGTCCATCCGGAGGGACGACCACCGCGGGACCGCGCAAAACCGACGCGCCGTCGCTGAGGAGGATGGGCAGGCCTACGGAGAGAATCTGGCGCCGCACGACATGCTCGCGTTCGCGCAGCAGCTCTTCGGCGTCGCGCGCGGCGCGTGTCGCATCCGCGTGGGACAATGCGCGCACCGACGGGAACAGCAGGCTCAACACATGCCCTTCGTACAGCAGCTTGGTGAGGCGCGGCGGCCCCAGCATCTCGAACGCGACGGACCGCACGCCACGCTGCGCCTCCAGCTCCCGCAGTCCCGCCACGGCAACCGATCGCAGATACCCGCCGCGGTACGTGGGGCCGAGCGTGGCACCATCCAGTGCGGCCACGATGTCCCGTCCCGTGGGTCTGCCCTGTACCTCCATCACGAGCGTCTCGGCAATCTCCTCGGGCGTGACGAGCTCCATCTGACCGAGCGCGCTCACTGTTTCAAATTCATCACGCGCGAAGACGCCATTTTCCCCGACGTTGATGAAGACGTTCTCCAGCGGCTCGCCGCTGCACGTCCACCCCGAGGCATCCGCGCCGAACGCGGTCGCCAGCGGCAGCGGCGTCTCACAGTCCACGACCTCGATGGTGCGCCCGCCGCGCCGAATGGCGCCATACCCGATCTCCTTCCACGCGATGGCCGCGGTCGGCTTGATCTCGATGGTCGCGGGTGCTCCCGGCGTGCGCCCGAGCAGAAAAAGAAAAATGCTCTGGGCGCCGGCCACCGCAGATTTCGACATGAGCGTCCGCGAGGGCTTCTGCTCGCTGTGGGTGTAGGGAATGTTGAGCCCCATGCCGCCGGTTCCGCTCGTGCCGATCTTGACGTAGGCCTGCGTCCGGGCCCGCCGCATTCCCTCGAACACGACCTCCATGTGCCGGATGAGCTGCGGCAGCGGCAAGGTGAGCAGGTGCCGCTCGACCTGCTCCCGATCCACGTTGCCCGCGTCGGCGGCATGCAGCAGCGACAGCGCACTCGCGTGACCATCCTGGTACGCGACCGCGGTTGCGGTGTTGACGCAATCCACGACGAGATCGGGCGCAAACCGAACGAGCCAGGTGTAGAGGAGATTCTCCTCGAGCGGCGCCTGGGCGAAAGGGCCCAGGTAGTCGTCCACGATGCGGCGGCGCGCCACCGGATCAGCCAGCAGCGCGGCACGCGGCTGCTCGGCGAGATCGGCAGGCAGGAAGATGTTTCCCCAGACACCATCGATGGTGACGTCGCCCGCGACCGCTTCCAGCTCGCGCAGCGCCGCCACGACCTCCTCGCGCGCGAGCCCGCTCACGACAATCTGTCTTGGCGCAAAATCGAGCAGCCGGCGCGCCACCGCCATCCCGACCAGACCACTTCCGCCAAGCAACAACACCGTCGAATTTCGCAGTTCCATAGCATGCCTTGTCAGAGCGCCTCGTGGCGCGTCTCTCCAGTGCGGCTCACGGCACGTCCGCCACCAGTGAGCGGATGATCGTCCGCTCGTGTGACGTGAGCGCGCGTGTCTCGCCCGGCGCGAGCCGGCCCAGCGAGACGGGCCCGAATTGCGTGCGTACCAGACGATCCACGAATAAATCCAGCGCCTTGCACAGCCGGCGCACCTCCCGATTCCGTCCTTCCGCAATCGTCACCGTGAGCGCCCACTGTCCGGGTGCCATCGACGCTGCGGTGATTTCCGCGGGTACGACAATCCCATCGTCGAGCGCCACGCCCCGGCGGGCCGCACGCACCGCCGCCGGCGCATCACCGCGAACCGTTGCCACGTACTTCCGTTCGACGCCTCCACTGGGGTGCGTGAGGCGATGCGCAGCCTGGCCATCCGTCGTGAACAGCAGCACGCCTTCCGTCAGAAGATCCAGGCGTCCGACATACGTGAGGCCCGGCACGTCGGGCGTGTAATCAAAGACCGTCTGGCGACCGGATGGATCACGCCGCGTGGTCATGACACCAGTCGGCTTGTTCAGGACGAGCCAACGCTCGCGTGCCGGCGCTCCGACGACCGCGTTGTCCACGTGAATGATATCGGCGTCGGGGTCCACCACCTGACCGATATGCGCCGGTGATCCGTTCACGGTGACACGCCCCGCGAGGATGAGCGCCTCGGCACGCCGGCGGGACGCGACACCGGCACGCGCGATGGCGCGCTGAATGCGCATCGACATGGCGGTCAGAGCGCGCGCGGCTCGGATCGCAGCGCGACCGCGAGCTCGTCCGCACGCGGAAGTTCGCCCAGATGCCGAAGCGCAAACTGTTCGAGGAAGGCGGGCGTCGTGCCGTAGAGCATGGGTCGGCCGAGTCCCTCCGCGCGCCCGACGACGTCAATGAGGCCGCGCTCGAGCAGCGTACGCAGCATGCTTCCCACGGCTACGCCGCGAATCTCCTCGATTTCCGCGCGACCAATCGGCTGCCGGTAGGCAATGATCGCCAGCGTCTCGAGCGCGGCGGACGACAGGCGCTGCGGACGCACGGCGAGCTGAACGCGCTCGATCGTCTCGGTGAATTCCGGACGCGTCAGGATCTGCCACCCGCCCGCGATCTCGACCAGCTCCACGCCATGGCCGCCGGTATCGTAATGCTCACGCAACTCGTCCAGCGCCATGGCGACCGCGGCCGCTGACGCTTCCGGATCGAGCGCGCGCAGCTCGTCCAGCGGCACGGGATGGCCACTGGAGAAGAGCGCGGCCTCAAGCAGCTTCGCCAGCGGTGTCACGAGCGATGTCCATGGTGCCGAAGGGGCGAAGCTGGCGAACGCGCAACTCGCCGCGGCGGGCGAGCTCGAGCAGCGCCAGCAACGCGGAAAGAATCCGCCACGGCTCCGCGCTGGCGGACACGATGTCACTGAACCGCGCCGTGGCTCGAAGGTGCAACAGCGCGCGAATGGTCTCAATGGCACCGTCCACGTCGAGCGCGCGCGGCACGATGTCGTGCAGGACTGGTTTCCGCGCCATGCGCAACACGCGATCCACGGCGGCGAGCAGTTCGGGGAGCGCGAGCGACAGCGGGCGTGTGGGGCGAACCGGCTCGATCAACGTCACACCGCGAACCAGTCGCTCACGCCGGTCGTCGCCACGACGCTCGAGCAGGTCCACCACCTCGCGCATCTGCTGGTACTCGAGCAGCCGGCGCACGAGCTCGGCGCGAGGGTCCTCCCACTCGTCACCACTCCCGTGTCGCGGCAGCAGCATCTGCACCTTGATCCGCAACAGCCGCGCGGCCATTTCGAGATACTCGGCGGCGTCGCTCAGCCCCAGCGAATGAATGCGCGCGAGAAACTGCTCGCAGATCCGGGCGATGGGAATGTCGGTGATGTCGACGCGCTCGTCGCGAATGAGCGTCAGCAGCAGATCGAGCGGGCCGGAGAACTGCTCCAGCTCGATGACGAAGGGCGCCTCGACCAGTTCGGCGGTGTCGATCACGGCAGGAACCTGCTCGGCAACACGAAGCCGCCAACCGGATGAACGAGCAGCGTGAACAGGGCGTACGCCGGGTACATCCAGAGATCGATGAAGCGCCCGCCGAAGTAGAGCAGCGCGATGAGAATGATGATGCCGTATTGCCCGATGCGCTGATACTGCATGGCCCACGCCGGCGGAAGCAGATACTTGAGCACGTGCGAGCCGTCGAGCGGCGGCAGCGGCATCAAGTTGAACGCCACGAGGATGAGGTTGATGAGAATTCCCCAGATGAGCATCGCCTGCAGAATGGCGAGTACCTGCGCCGCGCCGGGCGCCGCCTGGGCCACGAGTCCGAGCACGACGAGCAGCGGCACGCTGACGATCGCGATCACGAGATTCGTCGTGACGCCAGCCAGCGACACGATGATGTCGCCCCGGCGATAGTTGCGATAGTTTCGCGGATTCACCGGGACCGGCTTGGCGCCACCCAGAATCGGTCCGTGCGTGAGGAACATGAGCAGCGGCAGCAGGATCGTCATGAACGGATCAATGTGCTTGATCGGATTCCACGTCAGCCGCCCCAGCTGGTAGGCGGTGGCGTCGCCCTGGCGCAGGGCTGCGTAGCCGTGCGCGTACTCGTGCGCGATCATCGCGAAGAGGAGAACGGGCGCAATCAGGACGAACCGTTCGATGTCGAGTGGGTCCAAGAGCTCGCACGGTAAATGGCGGGGACAACGCGACGATGACGCTCGTCGGCGCGAAAGCTATCGGGTGAGCAGAGCGGTGTCAAAGTGAAGTGGCGCCTTGACATCCATCGCTGTCACCTCTAGGTTTTCCCCCTCGCGCCTGCCGCGAACATCCCTGAAAGTTCCTGGAGAACTTCGTGCCGAATATCAAGTCCGCGAAAAAGAACATGCGGAAGACCCGCGCCGCCACGGCGCGCAACAAGGCCCAGCGGTCCGCGCTACGCACGGCGCTCCGCAAGGCGACTGGAGCGGACGCCACACCGGACCAGCAGCGTTCCGCGGTGCAGTTGCTGGATCGCGCGGCGCGATAGGGCCTCGTCCACCCCAACGCAGCGGCTCGACACAAGAGCCGGATGGCAACGAAGCGCGGCTGACCTTCGTCAGCACGCGCTTCGCACGTTCGATCCCCTCCAGCGGTCCTACATCGCCGCCAGTTCAGCGCCGCACCGCTCGCAATACCACTCCGTGGGATAGTTGAGCGTGCCGCACTCCTGACACTTGAGCGTCTTCACCTGTTCCGCATTCTGAGCGGACGGTGTCGTGCGCACTGCTGACGGGTGCGAACCGGATTGCGCCCGGACCTTCCCGCTGCCCGGGCGTTGACGTCCACCAGACGCGGCCGCACGATCACCACCCATTCCGGCCCCACTGCCCACCGTCACGCCCTCACCACTCGTCCTCGGGTTCGACATGGACTTGAGGAACTCGAGGTCGTCGAATCCACCGCCAGTTGGCGCCGGCGTGGCGCCGCCCGAAGGGTGCGGCGTCGGCGACGTCGCCTTGTCGAAGGCGGCATCCCATTCATCCTGCTCCCTGGATGCTGGCGCAGCGACGG
>JBOHTE010000672.1:0-2015 GCA_050733555.1 Gemmatimonadaceae bacterium
GTCATTAGCAAGCGACTAAAGTACCACCTAAAGATAGGCTTGATTTGCTTGCAAACGCGAGTCGGGACCCGCATTGGTGCGAATACTATAGTCATCTTGCGCGCCGGGCAACGGGTTGGGACTGGCAGGATGCACTAGCTTTACCAGATCACCAGCACCAAAACGCTGCTCCCCAGGCTAATTCGCGGCACCCGGCTAAGGCAAGACAAAAAACATGCGGAAGGCTGCAATGCACTTTCGACAGGTTTTTGTCGGTCCTCGGATTGTAGCTTGGCCTCGAGTTCGGCACGGCCTCTGCAAGAACCTCCACGCCCGAGATCCCAGTGAAGGCAAAGGTGCGCCAGCCGCCGCTTGCTCTGAGCCCCAATTGGACGAGACAGTTTGGGAAGCGTAGGTTGGCTTTTCAAACGAGGACAGTCCAGTGGACACACATCGGCGGGGAGCGGATGGGCGGCGGTATTTCAGTCCCGAATTCAAGCGTGAACAGATCAGCCGGGTTATCCGCCAGGAGCTGACGCTGGCGGAGCTCAGTCGCGAGCTCGATGTCCAGCCATCGGTCATCCGGCGCTGGAAGTATCTGGTCGACCGTGGGAGCGTGGCCGCGGTCGCGGCGAACGACGACGTGGTGCCGGCGAGCGAGCTCCGGGCCGCGCAGCAGCGCATCCGCGAACTCGAGCGGCTCGTGGGCAAGAAGGCCATGGAGATCGAGATCCTCCAGGCCGCATGCGATGAAGTCAAAAAAAGCCGCGTTGGTACGGCGCGTCCACGCGATGACCGGCCGCCAAGTGGCCACGATCTGCCGGGTGCTGGGCATCGGCCGGGCGACGGTGTATCGCTCGGAGCGGGTGCGCGGGCCGCGGTACGCGAAAGCTGAGGATCGCGTGGTGACCGCGCAGATCCGCGACGTGATCCGGACCCGGGCAACGTACGGCGCGCGGCGCGTGCACGCGCTGGTGCATCGGAGCTTCGGCACGACGTATAACCTGAAACGCATCCGGCGGGTGATGGCGCTCGCGGGCTGGAAGTTGCCGCGCTACGCACGTCGGCGGACCGGGCGGGCGCCCACGGGGCAGATCCACCGGGCGGTCTCGAACGAGCGTTGGTGCAGTGATGGGCTCGAGATCGCGTGCTGGAATGGCGAGTATGTGCCGCTCGCCTTCGCGCTGGACTGTCATGACCGGGAGTGCTTGGCGTGGGTGGCCGTGCCGCGCGATCAACGGGCGGTCGACATTCAGCAGCTCATGCAGCAGGCCGTCGCAGAGCGCTTCGGCATGGGGCATCGCTCCGAGGTCCCGATCCAGTGGCTCAGTGATAACGGCTCGATCTACACGGCCCTTGCCACGCTCTGCACGGCCGAGCGGCTCAACCTGGAGCCGATCACGACGCCGGTACGGAGCCCTCAATCCAACGGGATGTCGGAGGCGTTCGTGAATACACTCAAGCGGGATTACGTGAGTGGCGCCGATCGAGGATCGACCGCGGCCGTCTTGGAGCAGGTACCCGCCTGGATCGCTGATTACAACGCCGTTGCGCCGCACTCGGCCCTCGGCTTCCGGGCGCCACAGCAGTATCGCATCGAAGTGCTGGACGTCGCACCAGTCGGAGTCTAAAGAGTTAGCCCCAACTGTCTCACGAAGTGGGGCTCAGAGCATGCACCAGACGAGCACGAACAGGGAGCCACGTCGGTGGCTGGCGAGTTCAAGTCACAACGATCATCATCGCGCTTGATAAGTTACGGCGCGCCGGAGAACCTGGAGTTAAGGTGGTACCGAAATTTACGGTAGGGAGGTAAGGTGTCTCGATCGGTCACGTGGGACTCGGAGCTGCGGGATCTCATCGCCAAGACATGGCGAGTGGGCCAAGCCTTCACCCTTGAGGATGTCTACCTCTTCGAGTCACACTTCTCGGTACTCTATCCACATAACGATCACCGCCTCGATAAGCTCCGGCAGACACTTCAGCATCTCCGCGACGATGGCACGGTGGAGTTTATTGATGATCACGGCCAGTATCGG
>JBOHTE010000673.1:0-1352 GCA_050733555.1 Gemmatimonadaceae bacterium
CACCAGCAGCGCCAGCTCGCCGTTGGCGCTCTGTGAGAATGCGCTGACGACGCGCTGGCCATCCACCACGTGCTGCACCGCGCTATCGTTCGGATTGACGCGCGCGAGGTAGCGCGTGCGGTCATCCTCCACGATGCCGAGGACGGACGCGCCATCGCTGCTCCAGCGCAGCGATTGCAGCGGACGATCGAGCGCCGCAGTGAGGATGCGGGGCGCGCCGCCATCCACGGAGACGACGGCCACGCGGTCCTGGCTGTACGCCGAGAAGCGCGGCTCGCTCCCGCACAGGTAGGCGATGCGCTTGCTGTCCGGGCTCCACGCGAGATCGCCATTGTCGGGCCCGGGGAAGGTCGTGAGCTGACGCACCGGTGCGCCGGGCGTCGCCGCCATCACGAAGACGTCGGAGTTCTCGCTGCGATCGGGGTCGGCATCGTGATTGCTGACGAACGCGATCGACTGGCCATCGGGCGACCACGCCGGGCTCTCCTCGTCGAACGGGCCCCGCGTGAGCTGCTCCACCTTGTGCGTGGCGAGGTCGAGCAGGTAGAGATGATAGTGGCGGTTTTCAAGATAGCCTTCGTCGTCGTTCTTGAAGTGATAGCGCGTGATGACGATCGGCCTGGGCGGCGCGGTGGTGTCTGCGGCCGCCGGGTCGGGATCTTCCGACACGAGGACCACGCGCTTGCCGTCGGGCGACCACGCATAGTCGGAGATGCCACCGGCGAGGCTGCTGATGCGAACCGCTTCCCCTCCCTGCCGATCGAGCAGCCAGAGCTGCGTTTCCTTCGCGCCCTCGCGCGAGGAGAGGAACGCGAGGTAGCGATTGTCCGGACTCCAGCGCGGGCCGTGCTCGCTCTGCTTGCTGGTCGTCGCCTGGATCGTGCTCGCGCCGTCCCAGCTCGTCATCCACACGTGCCTCACGCTCTTGTCCTTCGCGGAGTCCATCGCCGAGACGGTGTAGGCAACCCATTTGCCGTCGGGCGAGAGCTGCGGATCGCTCACATCGCGCACGCGGTAAATGTCATTCGGGGTGAGCGGGCGTTTTGTGGGGGTCTGCGCGGGGAGCGCGGCGGTTGCCAGCGCGAGGAGCGTTGGTGCGAGCAGACGGAAGGAGGGCATGTTTTGGGTTGGTGGCTGGTAGCTGGAGGGATCGTGGAGCGCATGTAAGGTACCAGCCAGCAGCTACCAGCCACCAGCCACCGTCTCCACCAGCTACCGCTTCTAAACCGGCTACCAGAACATGACAGGACTGACGGGATCAACAGAATTGTTGGGAGCCGAAATCCCCGATCTCAGTCTGTTCGCTGCACGACGGCAACTGCATTTGGGATGGATCCGTGGGAATCCTGGCA